>JAKLHG010000359.1 GCA_022710255.1 Candidatus Hydrogenedentota bacterium | reverse complement strand
GGCACGTCCCACTGGAACCTGCCTGATGCGTCCATGTGCGCGCTCACGTCAAGAACCCGGTTTCGGGCGATGCACTGTTCGGCGGGCACTTCGGGATAAGCCTGTTTCGAGGTGAAGTGGGGGCGGACGTTTGGTGCCGACGAGAAAGGCGCCCGCTGGTATAGCGCTTTTTCTTCAATGTCTTCAATGCGCGCGCCCGGTTCGGGAGCGGGAAACGCCAGCACGGCGATATCCCTGTAAAACTCCTGCAGCGTTTTGGGTTGTTCCAGGAGCGCATCGCATCGGTTCGGCCCGGTGACCGTTACTTCGGAGACTGCCACTTTCTTCATGGACAACTCAGGGGTGATCCAGGGACCGCCGCTGCCGGTCCATCCGGGCGCGCTGTTGATGCATACTTTCAGGCCCAGTCGGTCCGCTTCGGAAACCGCATACGCAAAAAGGTCTCGCCAAGTGTCGCTGAAAAACGTTACCGGTCCCTGTGGCACGCTCAGGGATACTTCCATGACAATCATGCCGCCGATGCCGACAGCGTTCATGGCTTCAAGATCGGCGGTGATCCCTTCACGGCTGATATTGCCGTTTTTCCAGAACCAGTAGACCCAGGGCTTCGTGTCGGCGGTGATGGCCATGAGGTCCGCGGGATTTCGGGTTTCGCACATGCCGCCTGTTGATGCCAGTGCGGCGGCAAACAACATACTAAGGGATGTCTTTGATAAATAGCGCCCGGGTGATGCTGATACCATCGCCTGTCCTACGTTTCTTTGTTGGTGAAGTTTCAAGAGCCGACTATATTCCATAGAGAAATCTTTTTCAGGCATATTTACTTCGTTACAAGGGAACTGACACCCGACCTCAGCTATTATATAGATTATCGTAGGCTGGGTGGAGTGGAACCCATGGATATACCGTTGATTTTAAAAACTGGTCTGAAGCAACGCTATGCACCTGTCACATCCATAGGGCAAAACGTAACCCACCTTTACCTAGCTAAAAATAAAAGCCTATTTTCCCGGCGTGATAGCGGAAGGCCTGAACAGTAGAATCCCCAAAACGATGGAAACAAGCGTGGCTGTTCCAAAAAAGACCAACAGCGCGAAGGGGCCTACGTGCACACACAGGGGTAGGGCGAGGGCGGTGATGATGCCGCCGCCCAAAAATGGTTCAAAGACAAGTTGTTTGCATCCGAACGCTTCAAAGGCGCCGCTCTTACTCTTCGGATCGGCAATACGCATCATGAGCAGGCCGCTTGCCACCATGCCGGTTCCCTGTCCGAAATCACCGATTGCCTTTTCGAACCAGCGGTCGGGCAGCATGCGCGGCGCCAGCACCCAGAAACAGAATACCATCCATGCCAACCCGGTGACCGCCAGAATGACGACGGCCGCCCAGTGTTTCCCGATGCTTGCCAGGGACATGGTGGAAAGGGCGGCCACGATAATAAAATCAAGGCTGACACCTGAAATCCGATTGATTAGTTCCCGGGAAACGTGCCGGTCTTTGCCGCTTGCCGTCAGAATGGCCTGTAGTATGGCTCCGCCGATCATCGCCATGGGAAACAGCGGTACATATGGCATGATTTCGCCTGTCAACGGCCCGTAGGTGTAGTGCTCGAAAAGGATCAACAGCCGCCGCAGCAGCTCGCCGAGGATGAGGGCTACCGCCACCAGTCCCAGGTGCAGGGTCAAGGGGTCGGACGTGGTGTCGGAGGCTGTTTTCGTATCAAAATTTTCATTGTCCTGGATGGCCGTCAGGTCGTAATGCTCCTCTTCGGAAGCGGGTTCTTCCCGTGCAATGGTGATGGCGGCACTGCGCACGGCATAATTGACGAAAATGGTGCCGAGCATGACGCCCGCAATAAGTCCTATGGTGGCCAGTCCCAGGGCCAGGTCCGGCCCTTCCGGGAACCCGAGTTCCGTGAATGTTTTGGCCAGTCCGGCCGCCGTGCCATGGCCGCCTGAAAAGGAAACTTCCAGCAGCACGCCACTTAGGGGATTGACCTGCAGCAACGGGCTCAGTATCCATAATGCCACCATGAGCCCGACGGCGTATTGGCCGAAGGACATGGTATAGCCCAACAGTGCCTGGGGTCCGCCCATGCGCCAGATTTCCCGTGCCGGGGGTACCCGTTTGCCGAGAAACATGCCGGCAAAAACAAAACTGATAAGGATGCCCGGCATCGCGCGCCACACCTCAACGATCTGTGCCGGGAAAATCCCCTGGCTGAGAAAGGTGCCTTCCGGGTAGAGTTGTCCCGCGACCTGGGGCCCCAGGCATAATCCGAGCAGCCCGGCAATCACGGAGGTCGGCACAAAAAAACGGTCAAAAGTATGCACCCAGCGGCGTAAAACTCTGGCGGACAATACCAGCAACGAAAGGAGTATGGTCGCCGCCACAACGGTTCCAAAGGCATTCATTTTGATTCTCCAATGCGTGTAAGGCCCGGAAACATCTCCGAGCACTTCTTAACTGTCTGCGGTGAACCATGGTGTAATAGCATAAAGTTCGTCTTATCCGCAAGCCCGGATGAAAGCCCTAATCCGCACGTAAGGAATGGCGCGAACGTAGAAGCGGCATCCTGCCGCTTCCATTGCAGCTTAGGCCAGCATGGGCTTCTTGATGTAGACCGCCAGAATGCCGCTTCTTCGATTTCGATGCTTATTGGTTTCACTCCAAGAATTCGGTTTCTTATGCGCGGATTTAGGAAAGCCGGGATACTTGGGGTTATCCCGCCTGTATTTGATTATGGTATGCTTACAAGGACCTTGCGCAATAAAGGCACCATCACCACCCTGTTTTAGGGAATGTTTTGCCGTTGGTAAGTTCCCGGGGAAGTGAGCGAGTGCAGTCAACCGTAGTTTCAAGAGAAATTCAATGAAAAAGACACGAAAGACAGCGGCATGGAGTCCGTCCTCCTGGCATAAACACAAGGCCGCCCAGCAGCCGCTGTATGAAAATGCAGCCGATGTCAAGTCTTGTATGGAGGTCTTGCGTAACAAGCCGCCCCTTACAACCTGCGGTGAAATCGACCGGCTCCTCGCGGAATTGGCGGAAGCCGCGTCGGGCAGGCGTTTTGTGCTACATGGCGGCGATTGCGCTGAACTCTTTTCCGACTGTCGCGCCGATGTGCTCAGGGGAAAACTCCAGGTACAATTGCAGATGAGCATGGTGCTGACCTATGCCACGCGGAAATCGGTGACACGCATCGGAAGAGTTGCGGGGCAATATGCCAAGCCGCGCAGCAGGGCCGAGGAGACCATAGACGGCATCACCATGCCGACTTACCGGGGCGACCTGATAAACGGTCCGGAACCCGTTGTGGAGGCGCGCAAGGCGGACCCGTGGCGCATGGTGGAGGGGTATCATCATGGGGCCGCCAGTCTTAACTACCTGCGCGCCCTTATTGAAGGCGGCTACGCCGACCTGCATCACCCGGAACGGTGGGATCTCGGTTTTATCATGCGCAGCAAGAATAAGGCCGCCTACAGCCGCATCGTGGACGCGATCATGGACGCGATACGCTTCATGGACACCATCGGCGCTGTGGACAGCGCGGAACGACTGCGGCGCGTTTCTTTCTACACTTCCCATGAAGCCTTGCTGCTTCCTTATGAAGAGGCCCTGACGCGCCGGGAAGCCAATGGCGCTCACTACAATCTCGGCGCCCACTATCTCTGGCTGGGATACCGTACCGCCGACATTCATGGCGCCCATGTGGAATATCTCCGGGGGATCGCCAATCCCATCGGCGTCAAGGTAGGGCCCGGCCAGGCGCCGGAACAGGTGCTGGACCTGGTGCGCCTGCTCGATCCCAGGGCAATTCCGGGCCGCATTACCCTGATAACCCGGTTGGGGGCGCAACGCGTCGCGGAATTGCTGCCCCCCCTGATTCAAACAATACGGAAAAGCGGACACCCCGTATTGTGGTCCTGCGACCCCATGCATGGAAATACGGAATCCCTGCCTGACGGTCGGAAAACACGCCGGCTTAAGAATATTTTTTCGGAATTGAACCAGTGTTTCGCCATCCATCATGAAATGGATTCTTGCCTGGGCGGTGTTCACTTTGAACAGACCGGTGAAGCCGTCACAGAGTGCATCGGAGGCCTCCTGAAAAACGCCGGAACCCTGGACCGGTACCAGACGGCGTGCGACCCGCGCTTAAACCGGGCGCAAGCCCTCGAAATGGCGTTTCTGATTGCGCGTTTATTACGCCTGCACCGGACGCCGTGACGGGAATCTTACTATGGCGATAGTGGAACCACGGCCTTTTGAGTGGAATTACTGCGGCACCTGTGGGCAGTCCCTCATGCCCTCCCATGACGGCGAACGGGAGCGCCCCTATTGTGCCGCCTGCAACCGGCATTACTATTTGAATCCGGTCCCGGCCTGCTGCATCTTTATCCGGGATGTCGACGGGCGCCTTCTTTTCGGGAAACGGGCAGTGGCGCCGTGTTTCGGATACTGGGCGCTTCCCGGCGGATTCATGGAGATTCATGAAACAGGGGAGCAATGCGCGCTGCGCGAAATGCGGGAGGAGACGGGCCTAACGGGTGACGGGGCGCGGTTGCTTGGCGCCAGCGCCGCGCGAAGCCG
>JAKLHG010000358.1 GCA_022710255.1 Candidatus Hydrogenedentota bacterium | reverse complement strand
GTTCCTCGCCCGGTTTGGGGCGGCTTATGCAGATCTCAAAACCGAGGCTTTCCGGCTTATTAAAGCGCCTCTGTCCCAAGAGGATAGTGATATTACCTGGGAGTCGACAGGGGTTGTTGCTGACGGTTTCTGGCCGTGCGACCGGCCAGTACCCATGGAAAATGGCAATTGGATCATGGCGGGCGCCCGGATCCCTGACGGTCCGGGCCACGTCTATCCTGTGGTAGCGATAAGCCGGGGAAATGATTTTACCCGGTGGGACACAGTTGCCATACCCGTGCCGGATGACCACTTGGATATCTGGGGAGAAACGACTCTCATCACAGCGCCAGAAGAACTCACCGCTATCGTCCGCGCCGGGGGTACCCTTGATCACGCCCTCGTATCGACCAGCCTCGATTTCGGATGCACGTGGTACCCTCTGCAACGATCCAATCTTCCCATGCCCGGTACCAAGGCCTATGCCGGACAATTAAGCACCGGGCAACGCTACGTAGTCGGTACGCTGGTGCGTGACCATGGCCGCGTGCGGCATCCGCTGACCCTTGCCGTCAGCCGACCGGGCGAAAACTATCTTTCACGACTGTTTTGCATACGTGATGCCGTTGCACACGGCATCCCCGGCGAATCGGTGATTGGGGCAGCCCTGTCTTATCCCTATGCTGTGGAACATAAAGGATTTTTATATGTGGCGTATTCGAACGACGGTGGTCGGGGAAAGAACCTGAACAGCGCCGAAATGGCGGTCATTCCGTTAGCCTCGCTAAAGTAAAAGCCGGAAAATATACCTCCGGTGTTGAAAAGAAGAAGAGTTGCGTTACCCGGCTTATTTTAGTACACTGATTCTTTCAAGGAATCAGGGGCGGTCCCATGGAATGTCTCCCATGGGATGCGCTCGATTATGTCCGGCACGTATCGGACGGTATCGCAGGTAAAGGAGAACTACACGAATGAAAATACAAACCGAAGAGCAGATTGGTGTGTGCAGTTGGTCGCTTCAAGCCACCGGACCGATGAACCTGGCGGAAAAAGTGAACGCCCTCGGGCTCAAGAAGGTGCAGATGGGGTTGACACCGCACCGGGACGATCCCGGCGCGTGGGACGGGGTGCAGGAGATCCTGGCCGAATCGGGCATCCGTATCGTGTCCGGTATGTTTTCCACGGTGGGTGAAGACTACACCACGCCCGATACCATTCGTAAGACCGGCGGCATTGTTCCCGATGAGCATTGGGAGGAAAATCTGGAACTGGCGAAGGCAACGGCCGACATCGCCCGAATGATGGGTTTGAAAGGCGTAAACGTGCATGCGGGTTTCCTGCCCCATGACCCCGCCGACCCCGATTTCAATAAACTGAGCGGACGGGTCGCAACCCTTGCCGAAGTGTTCGGGGAACGGGGGGTGTCGCTGTATCTGGAAACGGGTCAGGAGCACGCGCGGACGCTGCTTTCTTTCCTGCAGGAGATGAAAAACCGGGGCGCTTACAACGTGGCGGTCAATTTTGACCCGGCCAATATGATTCTTTATGACATGGACGACCCCATTGAGGCGCTGCGCCTGCTGGCGCCGCACGTGCGGCAGGTGCATGTCAAGGATGCCAAAAGGACCAGGGTTAAGGGACAGTGGGGCGAGGAAGTGATTGTCGGTACGGGCGAAGTGGACTGGATGGCCTTCGTCCGTATTCTGGCCGAAGCCGATTTTGACGGCGGGTACATCTTCGAACGCGAGGCGGGCGAGAGCCGTGTCGCTGATATCGCGGCGGGTATTGCCGCCCTGACTGACGCTATGAGAGCGGTATCGGCTTAGTCCCCTGCGACCGGATGCATCATCCTGTTTCCGGATAGGCTCCGACAAGGCTGAGCCATGTGTGTATGCCTGCGGACAGCGCGGCATCGTTAAAATCAAAGAAGGGGCTGTGTAGCCCGGGAGTGTCTCCCATGGGACGGCGGGTTCCCAGCCAAAGGAAGGCGCCTGGTGTCTGCCTGAGGTAGAAAGCGAAATCCTCGGCGGCCATGGAAGGACAATCCGCTTCCCGGAACGCCTCACCGCCAAGCGCATTCTGAATGGCCCGCCGTGCGAAAGCGCACATCTTCGGATCATTGTACAAAGGTGCATAGTGGTTGGAGTCAAACTGGACTGATGCGGTGGCGCGATGCGAAGATGCGGTTCCCGTGGCAATGCGTTCGACCGCGGACCGCACTTTTTTTTGCGTTTCCGGGGTAAGGGTGCGGACCGTGCCTGATAGCGTTGCGTTGTCGGGAATGCTGTTTGCCGCAGTCCCCGCCTGAATGCGTCCCACGGAGACCACGGCCGGTTTACAAGGACTCATTTCGCGGCTGACGATGGTTTGCAGTCCAAGGACTACATGGGCGGCAATGACGATGGGATCAATCCCCGCCTCCGGCGCCGCGCCATGGCAGCCCTTTCCCTGAATGGTGATGGTAAACCAGTCCGCCCCGGCCATGGCGTAGCCCGGCCTCAGGTATACGGTGCCTTCGGGAAACTCCGGCCAGCCATGCATGCCGAATGCCGCCGTGACCCCGTCGAGTACGCCTTCCTCCACCATACGACGGCCGCCTGCAGCCATTTCTTCGCCCGGTTGAAAGATAAACCGCACTCTGCACCTGAGATCCTTCGCATGACGCGCCACAACGGCAGCCGCTCCGCACAGCATCGCCATATGGCCGTCATGACCGCAGGCATGCATGCGTCCCGAGATTTCCGAAGCGTAGGCCAGACCGGTTTTTTCTTCTATCTCAAGGCCGTCCATATCAGCCCGCAATGCGATAACCGGGCTGTTGTCCGGACCAATTTCCCCAATCAGCCCGGTTCCTCCCGCGTAACCCCGTTTGACGGTAATTCCCGCCTCTGCCAGGTATTCTGCGATACGGTCGGAAGTCCAATGTTCTTCATAGCGGATTTCCGGGTGACGATGCAACCGGTGGCGGAATTCCATTATTTGGGGAAGTAGAGCGGCCACCTCTGCGTTCATGCGCTTCTGGCTTGAAAAAAACATGGCGGGCGGTGCACCTTTCGTAGGATGCAGACTAAAGATGAATCAGGAGTATAATTGTACACGAATGCCACGAGATGGCGCCATTTTGTCTTGTTCTCATTCCTTTTGCGGGCGACGGTACCCCCTGTAAATCATGGTTCATCCACCGGTTCTGCCGTTCCGTCATTTTCCTTTGTGTCCCGGTGTCGGTGGGATAACGAGTCAGCAGAGGATTGCAGGCGGCAATGAGGTGTTGGATTGCATGGCGATATAACAGGTATGATGACTCACGTTCACAAGCAAAAGGAAAATGAGATGGCTGTATGTCCTGCAAAATCCCGGCGGCATCCGGTAATACGGGTGTTGATCGTACTGGAATGGCTGTTTGTTCTTTGGCTGGTTCTGGAATCTGCAGAGGCTGGCAGGAGTTACATCGCGGAGCGCGCTTATCAGGAGTACAGCTACCAGCAAAATCTGAAGGTGTATAGAATGGCTCCTGCCGAGGAGAAGAATGCCCCGGGTAATGAATACAGCAAACCGAGGGCACTCCTGGTATTTCCGGATGGCAAGGAATCCAGTGTGGGCCAGATCGGTGAAACGCTTCCCGACAATATTCTGGAGATGGTGTTTCAGGGACAAATGCGGGCCCTGTTCAACGGGGAAGGACAGTTGCTGGAGTCCTGCGGCGAACCCCTGATTGAGCAGGATTTACTTCGCTTTGTACGCGGCTTGCGATCTGATGCCGTATGGGAAAATGTCCTGCAAGCGATACGCGAAGGCAGGGATCATCTGGAGGAACGTTGCACGCTTACCATCGGAACGCCTGTCCATTATGCGATTACCTTGAAGAAGGTGAAGGACGGGGAGTCAACACACTTTGTAGTCATTGCCCAAGACATTAATAACCAGATGCCCCTGGAGGCACTCCATTACGGCGAGGTGCCCGGCCCGGAATCACCTTGGGAAATCATGTTCTACAGGTATAAAAAGAATTGGAGTATTCCTGATAATACGATGCTGCAGACCAACGAATTCGGATTTCGGGACCATGCCATTACGATACCCAAACCGGCGGGGGTCTACAGGATAGTTTGTATAGGTGGCTCAACCACGGAAGAGGGAAACTCCACGGACGCCACGTATCCGAAAATAGTGGAGCGGAAACTGGCGCAGCGTTTTGGAACGGGGCGCATCGAGGTTATCAATGCCGGAACCTGTGGAACCAACACCTACAACATACGGCGGCGCTTCGGGGATTTTCTCGCTTTACAGCCAGACCTGATTCTGTTTTACGGTGGTGTCAATGATACCACGCATCTGCATTCCCAGTTCTGGCTGGACGCCGTGCCCCGGTGGAAAAAGTGGGCGCGACGTTCCTTTATCATCAACCGTTATTTCGGTTTCTACCTGTTGCCCGGGGCGGAGGAACTGAGCAGCTATATGCGGGACACCACCTATCGCAACCTGCTGTCCATGCGTCATGCAGCCCGAAAACAGGGGGTGGAGATGGCGTGGTGCAGCTTCGCCTACCCGACCTTGCATTGGTACGACATGCGCGCAAAAAATTATTATGATATCAATATGCGGGATGTCTGGCACGGC
>JAKLHG010000357.1 GCA_022710255.1 Candidatus Hydrogenedentota bacterium | reverse complement strand
CCTGGTTATAGCGCGGCGTGGAACGGGAAAGAGAGGCCCGAAATGAGACGCCTTTCTCCGGCAATTTCGCAGCGTATCGCCATGGGAATACTGTGGTTGCTGACCCTGGCTACCATCGCTGTATTGTTTTATATAGTCTTTTATATTCTGATCAAGGGGTTGCCCTATATCACGTGGGAGTTTCTCAGTAGTGCGCCCAAAAGCATGGGGCGTAAAGGTGGTATTTTCCCCATGATTGTGGGCACTTTTCTGGTGTCCGGGCTTGCCGTGCTGATAGCCGCGCCGCTGGGTGTGGGTACGGCGGTTTATCTGACCGAATACACCCGTGAAAGCCGGTTCACCTTTCTTCTCCGTTTTGGCGCCGATTGCCTGGCAGGCATTCCATCCATCATCTACGGGTTGTTCGGATTTGTGTTTTTTTCTATCGCGCTGGGCATGGGCCTCAGCGTTCTCTCAGGCGCGCTCACCCTGGCGTTGATGGTGCTGCCCACGATCATCCGCACCGCCGAAGAGGCTATTCGCGCCGTACCGTATGCCTATCGCGAGGCTAGTTACGGGCTTGGCAGCACGCGCTGGCAGATGGTGACCCGCATTGTTCTGCCTGTCGCGCTGCCGGGCATCTGTACCGGCATCGTCTTGTCGCTCGGCCGGAGTATCAGTGAAACGGCTGCGGTAATGTTAACGGCGGGTTCCGCGTTGCGGCTGCCTCAGTCGGCATTCGATTCCTCGCGGACGCTGGCGCTGCATTTTTACATCCTTTCCCGGGAAGGGTTGTCCATGGAAAAAGGCTATGCCACGGCATCGGTGCTGATCATCATCATCCTGATTCTGAACGCCTTTGCCTATTGGCTGATGCGCCGGTTTATGCGGAGGGCAACGTGATGACGCCCGCCGAGTTAGGCCCCATTATTGAGGTGCGCGACCTGTCCGTACGGTTTTCCGGAAAGCTCGTGCTCAACCACCTGAACCTTGATATCCGTCGGAACGAGCGCCTGGCTGTCATCGGTCCCTCTGGCAGTGGCAAGACCACGTTTCTCCGGTGTCTCAACCGCCTGAACGATCTGCAACATGATTTCACTCATACCGGGCAAATCCTGCTGGACGGAAAAAACATCTACGCGCCCGAAGTGAATCCCGCCCGATTGAGAAGGCGGATTGGCATGGTGTATGCCGTACCCGTGCCGCTGCCCGGTTCCGTATATGACAATCTCGTCTACGGACCGAAACTGGCCGGAGTCCAATCCCGGGACGACCTGGAAGAACTGGTGGAAAGTTCGCTTCGCGCGGCATTCTTATGGGAGGAAGTCAAGGATCGGCTTCGCATGTCGGCGAGGGACTTGTCCGGCGGCCAGCAACAACGGATGTGCCTTGCCCGGGTGCTTGCGCTGAAACCGGATGTCATGGTCCTGGACGAGCCGTGCTCCGGCCTGGACCCCATTTCCACGGCGGAAATAGAGGATGCACTGCTGGAACTGAAATCCAGCCATGCTATCGTACTCGTGACCAACAATACCAAACAGGCCGGCCGCGCCTCGGACCGTACCGCTTTCTTTCTGATGGGGGAACTCATCGAGGTGGGTGACACGGGTTGCTTGTTTACCAACCCCGTCGACCAGCGTACCAATGACTACCTGGTCGGTCAGTTTGGCTAGGCGATGCTATGGAAACTAAACTGCGGACACAGAGCTTAAATCTGTACTACGGAAAGTTCCACGCGCTGAAGCATGTCAACATCCAAATCAAGCCGCAGGCCATCACGGCCATTATCGGCCCGTCCGGATGCGGCAAGTCTACCCTTCTGCGTTGTTTTAACCGGATGAACGAGCTTATACGGGATGTGCGCATCGAGGGCGGCATATTTCTCGATGGGATGGATATAAACGCTCCGGGCGTGGACCTTACCCGGCTTCGTCGCCGAGTTGGCATGGTGTTTCAGCGCCCCAATCCATTCCCGCTGTCCATCGCTGATAACGTATCCTATGGCTTGCGTGTTCATGGCGCGCCGCCCGGAACCCGCGTGAGCGAGGTGGTGGAACAGGGGTTGCGCGCCACCCATTTATGGGACGAAGTCAAGGATAATCTGAACAGCCCTGCGCTTGCCTTGTCGCCTGAACAACAGCAGCGGCTTTGCATATCGCGGGTTATTGCCATCGAACCGGAAGTATTGCTCATGGACGAGCCCTGCTCGGCCCTCGATCCCATTGCCACCGGCCATATCGAGGAGTTGATGCGCGCGCTTGCCGAGCGCTATACCATTGTCATTGTGACGCACAACATGCAGCAGGCGTCGCGGGTCTCCTCCGACTCAGCGTTCATGCTGCTGGGCGAACTGATAGAATTTGGTCCTACCGCCCGCCTCTTTGAGAACCCTGCGGATCGGCGAACGGAAGACTATGTTTCCGGGCACTATGGATAATCGGGGCCCTGCCCCTCGGGAGCGTGAATCATGTCGAGACATTTGCTGAACGAAATCGAAAAACTTAAAACCCGAATTCTTGATCTGAGTACCGTGGTGGAAGAGGCTGTTTTCCGTGCGGTGACGGCATTTCAGGAACGTGACGCGACCGCGGCGCAGGCGGTGGTCGATGCGGATACGGAAATAGATCTTGCCGAGGTGGATATCGAGGAGGAATGCCAAAAAATTTTGGCGCTGCACCAGCCTGTGGCCCATGACCTCCGCTTCATTATAGCAATCCTCAAAATCAACGCGGAACTGGAGCGCATCGGCGACGCTGCCGTCAATATCGCGGAACGGGTCAACCTGCTGGCCCATGAGGAACAGGTCCGGATCCCCTTTGATTTCCTGGGTATGGCGCGCAAGGCCCAGGACATGCTGCGCGAAAGCCTGGAGGCGCTGATTAAACTGGATTCGCGCCGCGCCGTGCAGGTAATCAAGGAAGATGACACGGTGGACCAGATGAACGGCCAGGTTTACAGTATTATCGAGGAAGGCATTCGGAATGATCCCTGTCATGTGGAAAGTTATATCCACCTGTTGGGCGTATCCCGCCACATCGAACGTATTGCCGACCACGCATCCAATATCGCGGAGGATGTCATCTATCTCGTCGAGGGGCGCATCGTGCGTCATCGCACGGGAATATGTACGAATGACGATATGCCGAAGTAGTCCTTTTTGTTCCTTATGTGACTGTTCTTCGGTGCGGAAATGGAAAGCATCAAGAAGACTGTACGGGAAGCCCCTGAATTTTTGCGGGGTCAAGTTGACTCGTTTCTGGGTGCGGGCAGTTTCCCCTTATGTTGCTTTCGTTTTACAGATGGTTTCTGTTAGGGCGGCGGCGATATAGGCGTTATCTTCATCCGACATGGCAGGATGTATGGGCAAACAAAAGAGCCGTTTTCCGATTTGATTGGAGCGCGACAAACGTTGCCCCTTTGTGTGCTGCCTCAATACTTTCCGTGTCTGGTAACAGGGTGGATTGGCAACAATACATTTGATGCCGTATTTTTTATCCATGATTTCAATGATCTTGTCACGCTTCTCGCCGGCCCAGTCTTTTTTGACAAGCACGGTATACAGGTAATAGGTATGTTTCCGGTCGGACGGTTCGAGTGGTAATTCAATTTCGGGGATGTCCCGCAGCATTTGGTGGCGATTCAAGGCGAGCCGTCGACGGGCTTCCACGAAGGCGTCCAGTTTTTTCAGCTGCACCAGGCCCACGGCAGCCTGTACGCTTGTCATGACGTTGGATGTGCCCCAGGTGTCTGCGAGAAATCCGTAGAACCGTGTAGAGCGGCAATATTCCGCGAAGCGGCCGTCATTGGTCGTAATCATGCCGCCTTCCCCGAGAGTACAGATATTTTTCATGGTGTGCAGGGAGAATACGGTTCCGAGACCGTGCGGGCCGATTTTAGCGCCCTTGTATTCCGCGCCCGTGGCGCGCGCGGCGTCGCCCAACACCACCAGCGGCCCGTGAACAGGATGGGGATGGTCGTGCGCGATCTTCACTAGAGCGTCCATGGGGGCGGCCAGGCCGTTCATGTGTACCGGCAGAATGGCCCGGGTGCGCGGGGTGATGCGGCGCTCCACATCTTCGGGGTCCAGTTGCAGGGTCTTTGCATCCACCTCGGCCCAGACTACCTGGCCGCCTGCGCCCATTACCGCCAGCGGCGCGGCGACAAAGTTGATTGCCTGTACAATGACCTCATCGCCGGGCTGAAGAGTCAGGTATTTCATGGCCATGTCGAGGCCGGGGCCGGCGCTGTTGACGGCCACCGCATGGGCGGCACCTGTATAACTTGCGAAAGCCTCTTCAAATTCAGGGATAGGGTAACCGGAAAATCCAAAACCCTGGTGAATGTCCGAAGCGCGGCGCATGGCCGAGACGGCAGCCTCGATTTCTTCCTCGCCGTAAACACCGCCAAGTTTCGGTTCGCCTTCCCAAGTATCTTTTGGCCGGCTATGCTTTAAAATGTTTTTTCGTTCTTTGACGGGTAACATAAAGCAACCTTTCTTTGTTAAGCATGGCCCTCCGGCTTACGGCCGACACCCTTTTCCATAATGCTCAGGATTCAGTCCGGCACCTTTCGGCTACTCTCTTGGCATCATATTTCTAAATTGGGGCGGTGCAAATG
>JAKLHG010000356.1 GCA_022710255.1 Candidatus Hydrogenedentota bacterium | reverse complement strand
CCCGACCGGACGCGGCAGCCTTTGCCCGTTCTTCACCGCACAGGGCATTGCGAAACCACTGAAGCGCCCCGCCGGCGCTGAGCATGACCCCCATTACGTGCCATTTCCCTGGGACAGCGTGACAAAAGGTGTGCACCCTTCCCCGGGGGTCTGCGGTAACCTTTTCGGCAAAGGCGAAGACGACGCCGCTGGTTCCCAGAGATGATGAAACAATACCGGAACGAACAATACCACATCCCACTCCCCCGGCGGCCTGATCTCCCCCTCCTGCGACTACGGGGATACCGGGAGGCAGACCAGTCAAAGCGGCAATGTCGGGGAGTAACGTACCGGTAATTTCCGGACCCTCGAATGCACGGGGCATAAGGTCAGGATCAATTCCCAACAGGGACATGAGCCCCGTGTGCCAACAACGATTCCGCACATCAAACAGGAGCGTGCCGGAAGCGTCAGCCATGTCTGTGGCATGTTCCCCTGTAAGCACCCAACGTATATAGTCTTTGGGCAACAGCACTTTTTTTGTCTTTTCGAATTTATCAGGTTCATTGTCCTGTAGCCAGAGAATCTTGGGAGCGGTAAACCCGGTAAGGGCCGGATTGGCTACCATTTCCACCAGGGCGGCCTCTCCCCCGGCCTTTTCGGTTATGGCATCGCACTGCGGAGCGGTTCGCTGGTCGCACCAGAGCAGAGCCGGGCGCAATACCTGATTCCGGGCGTCAAGAAATACCGACCCATGCATTTGCCCGGTAAGCCCAATGGCGGCAATAGTTGTGGGTGTTACATTGGAGGCGAGTTCAGTTAAAACCTCCAAGGCCGCCACGCGCCAGTTCTCAGGGTTCTGTTCAGCCCAATTAGGTTTCGGACTATGCAGCGGATACTCCCGGTGTGCTGAAGCCAGCAGTTCGCCCTTCATGTTTATGGCTATCGCTTTGGTACCGCTGGTGCCAACATCCACACCAATGAAGACAGGCGTATTCATCGCTATAATCCTTTTTTAAGGTTAAATGGTATTATTCAGAGAGTTTCCATTCCAGAATGCCAGCCGAATATTCCCGCTGCAAATGGACTAACAACCGTAAAGACTTTGTCTTTACCGGCGTGAAAGAGACATCGTTGTACTGATTTTTCACAGTGGAATAGTCTGAAGTATTCGAAATAGGCGTCCATGTTTCATTTTGCAGATATTCCAATCGCCACTTGGCTGGAACGCGGCAACCACCGCCGTCAGGAGTATCATCGAACCAATACACAGATGCCTTGGCCACGGAGACTTCTGTCTTAAAGTCATATTGCACCCATTCCCGGGAGCCCTTATGAGGCCACCACGTGAATCGCGCTATAGCGGTATCATTTGAAGCATCCGGTTCCTTTTGGTCATTTAAGGCTCTTGGCGTATCACTTTCAAAAACGTGGGAGACGGATATCCCGGCAGAGGATGAGAGAGTGGGAATCGGCGCTGTCTGCGCAGTCCCGGCATCCCGTGCAATCCAGACCTGCATCTCCCCCGGTCCACGATGGGCCCAGGCATAGTACGGAATCAGGGTTATGGGTTCTTCTTCAATGCGTTCCGGCTGGTCAGGCGCATCCTGATAGACCGCGTTTCCCCAGCCTGTCAAGGCCGTCACGACTGTACCGGGAAGAATTTCCTCTTTGCACGGTTCTAAGAGGGTATCCTGACGCAAAAAGCGATGCCCTACTTTTCCCCCATTGTCCGCCCCTTCGGCACAGTAGACGATAGGTCCGCGTTCAACGGCAAGGTAACCCCGGTTTTGTTCCACGGCTTCATGAGCGGAAACGTATTGGACCGGCATGGGTAGTTCCAGGGTAACCAGGTCTCCCTCGCTCCAAACGCGGGGCAGGGAGATATATCCATTCTGGTCTACTGCAACTGACGCTTCCGCGCCATTAACACTGATGCGAACGGGAGCGTTCACGGTTCTATTTTCATAGTAATACAGGTCTTCCGGCACAGGCTTGCCTAGGGCCCAACAGGGTACGCGTAACCGTAATTCGAATTCAGACGGTTTTTCCGGGGTCACGGTAATTTGAATATTGCCGTCCCAGGGGTATTCCGTGTGCTGTTCCAGAGAAAGACGCATCTCTTTGAACTGGAAGGAGGCCCGGCCTGCGATATACAGATTGACGTAAACCATATTGTCGCGAACCGCATAGGCATAACCTCCCAGAGACGGCAGGAGTCGGACAATGTTGGTGGGACAGCAGGAACAATTGAACCAGGGTTGACGCAGATTTGAACCATGATTAAAGGGAGTTGAACCGTCCGCCGAGAGAGGATTGACATAAAAGAAAGCGTCCCCGGTAAGGGAAATGCCGGATAGGAAGCCATTGTAAAGCGCCCGTTCCAGGACATCGATATACTTGGACTCCCCCTTCAAAAGAAACATACGCTGGTTCCATAATATATTCGCGATGGCCGCGCAGGTTTCTGCGTAGGCGGAATCATTGGGGAGTTCGTAATTGGCGCCGAACTGTTCCCCTTGCCGTCGCGCGCCGATGCCCCCTGTCAAATACATTTTTTTGCCCACCATGTTCTTCCAGATTTGGTCCAGGGCGGCGAGATATTCTGTATTTCCCGTAATCGCCGCGACATCGGTGGCGCCCGCGTAGAAATATCCGGCGCGGACCGCATGTCCCACCGCCTCATCCTGCGCAACGAGCGGTTTGTGATCCTGGCAATAGTCGCCGAACAGTTCCCGGTTTTCAGCGTTCCCACGTTGTTCTACAAAAAAATGCGCCATATCAAGATAGGCCTGAGTGCCGGTTACCCGGTACAACTTGACCAGCCCTATTTCTATTTCCTCATGTCCGGGCACGGCATATTTCCGACCCGGGCCGAATACACGGCATATCAGGTCTGCGTTTTTGATGGCTATATCCAGGAAAGTGCGTTTTCCTGTGGCCAGAAAATGGGCTACGGCTGCTTCATACATATGCCCAACATTATAAAGTTCATGGGCGACCTTGATGTTTTCCCAGCGTTCCTTGCCTACCACGGGAGGCGCGTTATCGGGGTCAATAGTTCGCGCCGTATACAGATAGCCGTCATCTTCCTGAGCGGCGGCAAAAAGGGCTATCAGGTCGTCCAGGTACTTGTCCAGCGCGGCATCAGGTTGCAGTGCCAATGTATAAGCCGCCCCCTCCACAATTTTAAACACATCGGAATCGTTAAAAAAAATGCCCTCATGCTTTCCGTCCATAAGGCCCCCCGCTTTGGCAAAATTACGGATGCGCCCCGTCTCTTCTGACTTTTTGAAATTCGCGGGCAAGGTAACTGTCCGGTTGATTTCCAAGCGGGGCGACCAGAACCCATCCTCAAAACGTACTGAAGTAAAATCGATGGGTTGTATGGGATAATCCTTCATATCACACACCCCCTCCCGGGTAATAGAGACGAACACCATAACCGCTGCCACCATTACCGGCAGGGAACACTTGACATTCATGCGTCAGGCCTCCTCTAGAGTTGATGATAGGAAAGAATACCAGCATGGCAGTCCTGCACGCAATAATTATGATGGAATCGCGCCCGTTTTGCCGGGGCCGATGACTTTGTAATGGTCGTACGTGGGTGATATGGTCCGAAATGTCTGAAAGTACACTCACCGTTATCTGAAATCATATATATAGGGGGAGTACTATAAATCAAAATAAACAAGGTAAAGTGTATCTCCCATAACATCGGTTAACTTTTCCTCGTGTATCCGGTGACTTGCTACCATCGCCAGACGAGTGCTAAAATGCGGCTACCGGTTCTCAGGGCGATAGTCGCCCTGATGCTAAGAGGGAATCCGGTGTGAATCCGGAACTGCCCCGCAGCGGTAAACAGGAACGAACGGCGCAATCGTGTTGCCTTTTCAACCCGGTAAGCGCACTGGCCACATTGGATGAGGCTGGGAAGCGGCGCCAATTAGGAGATGCCTTTCAAGGTGTTAAGGCCTGCAAGTCCGAAGACCTGCCGGTAAGAGTTACGCGAAGTCATTCCAATTCCAAGAGATGTGCGTGGGCAACAATGGGATTTCCTCTCCCCTCGCACGCATTCCCGGTTCCGAATGACCCGCAAGAAACGAGGGTTTCATGATGAACAAAAAAGCAACGCGTCCCCAATCCGCCTCTTTGTCACTCCTTGTCATCCGGCACAGCTTGGTATGGCTTGCAGTCATTTCTGCCGCCTCGTCAGCTGTCGCCCAGGGACCTTCTTCCTTAAACCAGGCCTTGATCGAGCCATATTATGTGTTTCCAGCCTCTTCGGAGTCGGCACTGGTTAGTTTTGACTGGGATGCTTCGGGCGTTCTCCACTATACCGTAGGCGATCCCAACTATGGGTTAAAGCTAGAAGTATATAAAATTTCTCAAAACACCCCATCATTGATATACCAAACAACAACCGCCTGGGTAGGATCGTTATTGACCTGCATCGGCGACCATATGTATTTTAACGACGGCGGGGATTACATGCGGGGCGATTTTAACTATTTGTTCTATAGCGTCTCAAACCCGGGAAGCGTAACGCCCTTGCTAGAAGCGCCGTACGGCGCCAGTCTCTGGGGTGCCACCAGTCGCGGTACCGATGAATTTT
>JAKLHG010000355.1 GCA_022710255.1 Candidatus Hydrogenedentota bacterium | reverse complement strand
ACGCCGATGATGGCGGGGACGAAGTATTGCCAGAGTAGTTTGCCGACCGGGGCCTGCCCCAGTTCCCTGGTATGATCCACTTTGAAGGCTCCATGGTGATGCGGCGCCATGCACCGCCGGGAAAATGGCTTCAGACTGAAGTTCGATTATAACCCAAAATCGGGCCCGGGCAAAATCGGCGCCGCGGCGCTGACGGCAGCCCGGCTAGCGGGAACGATGGCGGGAGGCGTTCTCCAGCAGCGCCTGCCAGTCCAACAGGGCCTGGCGCAATACGGTCGGAGAAAGGACAAGGTCGGCGGCGCGGCCGAACTCGGCATGGATGCGCGCCCGACGCTTGCTGATGGTCAGGGTGTGGGCATTGCCGGTCATGCGCCAGCGCTTCCTCTTGCCGGCCGCAATGTCGTCGAGCGCCGCCAGCACTTCGTCACAGATCCCGCGACTGCCCTGGATGTCGGCCTCCAGAAAACGGCCGAGCAGGCGCAGGCCGCGGCCCGTCTCCGCCCTGAGATCGCCGTGGTCATCGCGATAGAATCGGTAGGACATGGTCATCTCCTGTCAGCGAGAATAAATGGGATAGGCGGTACTGATGCGGCCGTTCTGGACGTAGCCCTCAACGGTGAAGCCGTGGCCCGAGGGACCGCGGAAGCGCTCGCCGCGGCGCTGGCCCCGGTGATACGCATCCAGGATGACCCCGATCACCTGAGCCCGGGTCAGGCGGTCGGGATAGAGGGTCGAAAACTTGGTGCGGCTGCGGCGGCCGATCCAGACCATGGCGGTGTAGATGCCCGCGCGATTGGGCTTGTCGACGATGCGCACGATGCCGCTGCCCTGGGGATCGATGCCGCCGGGACGGGAATGAAAGCCGACCGGTTTGCCGCGGCGGTTGATCTCGCCGGCGAAGACATGGGTCAGATTGATCTGCGGCCGCGTGTCGGACCAGACGCGGGTGCGGTAATCGATCGTCGGCTCCGCGATTGGGCCGGGGCCCGGGAGATGGATGCCATTGCCGGCTGCGGCCGGGCCGGGCAGCAACGCCAGAAAAAGCAAAAGCATGAAGCAGCGTCTCATGCAGGTTAGCCTATTCCTGGCCGGCATTTTTCAAGCGCCGCATCACCTTGTCCCAGGAACGGGTGATCACGAAGCTTTCCTCGAGGTTGTGGACCATGCGCAAGAATTTTTTCATGGGCGCGGCGAAGGTCAGCTCGTCCGCCTCGACGCACGGGCGGGCCGACACGTCGAACATGCCCAGCACGCACTTCGGATTGGCTTTCTGGTTTTCGAGGAACGGGTACTGGATGAGGGTGCCGCAACCCGCTGAAAATGGGGCGATCACTCCGAACAAGTCGGTCTCCTCATAGTTGGCCAGGGTGAACAGGCCGGAGAGTATGTCGGGCTTGGCGAAAAAGACGGCCGCTTCCGGCAGGTCTGTCTCCACGAGCTTGTCCCAGCGCTTCAGCACGAGATATTTTTCCGGCGCCTGCCAGTCGGGCCACACTTGCAGCATCTGCTTCACGATTTCCGGCGTCTTCTTGTAGCGCTCTCCTTCCATTTTCCCGGGAATGCCGCAGGAGAGGAAATACTCGAAATTCGGCCGCTGCGGCACCGGGAAGCCGCAGAAACGCTTGCCGCAGCCCAGCGCCGGCTCGTCCACGCAGAGCGATTTTCCTTTCCTGACCGCGGCCAGGTCAGCCACGAAGCAATGCCAGCCCTTGCTTGCCGGCGCGGCCTTCATCCCCGCGGGTGGCTCGTTGGCATAGTAGAAGGTCAGGGGCAGTTCCGCTCCGGGGAAATACCTGGCGAAAAGTTCCTCGAACTTAACTTTCAGGTTTAAATCCATGACTGGATTTTATGGAAATATCAAAAAAAGAGCAAATGCCTCTTCCTAAACCCCACGAATTCCTCACATTGCGCCACTATCCCTCATAATGCCCGGCCGCATATGGTATCATTTTCCCATGTCCAGCACAGTCGATCCCGTCAAGGAGACCTGCTGCCTGATCCGCCTGGCCCGCTCGTACTGGGACGCCCATCGCAATCCTGCCTGCCGCACCCACCGCGACATGGCCATGAAGCAGTATGAGAACCTTTCCCGGGAGCAAAAGAAAAAGATCCCTCAGGTGCTGCGGGTCTGGCTGCGCTACCGCAGCGAAAAATACTTCGGCCCCGGCCGCACAGCGCCGGGAACGGGGCGAAAAAAGAAAAGGCGCTAGCTTGGGCGATGGGGACGGCACCTGTCCCCATCGGGCCTGAGCGGACCCGGGCTACTCCTTTTTTTTGGGTATCGTCGATATCCCTAAGGGCACGTAGAGCGGACAAAAACCGAGTGCCGAAGTGATCAGGAACATCGCCGCCAAGATGCCCAGGACGATCAGCAGCGTCCCGGTAAAGATCTTGAGAACGATCAGGATAACGAACGCCACGGCCGCCGCCAGGCGCAGGGCGCGGTCCACGCTTCCCATGTTCTTCTTCATTCTGGCCTCCATCTTCATATTATAGCGCAAGAAGGCATGGTATTTCGCGATCCCGCCATAATGGTCTTATCGGCAGCATATAAATGCAGTCAACTGTATTCTTTGGAAAACGAATTCCACAGAAAGATCGACTTCCAAATGCTACGCTTGGGGCACTGGGTTCAGATGGGATAACTTTCACTGACCATCGACAGCACGGCCTGTCCTGCCGGATAATATTGGTATTGAAGCACCCGACCCAATTTCAGTTCTTTCAGTTTCAAGCCAATCGGGTGTTCGCCAAACTCCAGCCTGACATCCGACGCTTTCCTTGAAATTCCGGCTCCGCTTCCGCTATAGTTTAATTCTGACCGCAGCAAACGATCTTGTTGCAAGGTAATGGTGTACACGCGTTGCCTGGGAAGAGGGCTGAGATCCAGCTTCCGGGCCGACAAGCGCAAAATATTCTTTCCTTCTGCGTCGACTTTGCAGTGTACCCACCGGTCATCGCTTTTAAAACCGATGTCTGCCAAAGATTCGGGGAAATTTGCCACCGCAACTCCCGTATCGCGAGCGATTTCAGTCGTGACCGGCAGATGAAGGAGATAGATCATGGGAACTTCCGGGGGTTTGCGCAGGATGCCAGTCAGGATGGGTGAGGGCCTGTCCAGAATGAAAGGAACGCCGATCGATACGGCATTGTATGGGCCGATATCACTGTCTTTATGCTCGGAAGCCGTGATGGTGACGATGCCATGCCAGGGCGTCAAGCGAAACGGATGCATTCTTTTGGAAGGCAAAATGCTTTTTACCGCATCTAAGGGAGCAAGCAGGAACACTCCCAAATAGGCAACGTCCCGATAAAACAAAGGGAAGGGAACGCTTTGCGCGCCAACTTTTACCGGCGCTTGTTTGATACCATCAAAGAAGTCTTTCTCCTGCATGAACGCACCCTTGTTCCTTTTTCACCCACTTATGGAGCTTGCAGCTGAACTCCTCGACCTCGGGGATGCCGCCCTGGAAGATAAAGTATCCATTATACAACTCGCGCACGGTGATCTCACCGGCAATGAGGGTCAGCACCGGCCTTTTCCAATGGATGCAAATAGGTTTGGGGAAAGTTATTCATTTGGAATTCTGTCCTTTACTTTTGTTCCGAGCAATAACAAAACGATTACGACAAAAATTGCCGCCGTGTCAGGAATTAATTGCATTACATTGCCGCTCTTGCTCGATAGAGTAAAGAAAGAAATGACAATCCAACGCATCGCCAAAATCGCAATGATCAGCCAGGCGGCAAACTTGACTTTCGACAAATTCTTTAGAAATGCCATGATAAGCAATGCGATGCCAAAGACAAGATTTTCGATGCCGATGATGTGCCACATGTAGGTGAATGCGACTTTGGTATTATTTTCAATTACAGAACTGTCCAAAATTTGCAAACTTGTCGCGACCCCATTCAGCGTGTGCGTGACGGCAAAGAGTATGCACAACACTCCAACGACCAAATAGAAATAATTTTTAACCATAAATGAATTTTAAGGAACTTATATCGAAATAGCAATAAGCGAGTGCGGATGATTCGTGATTATTTGTGAAAATTCAGAATAAAATTTTTTTGGCTAAGCAGCCGTTGTAGGGTTCGCGCTCGGTGATCTCGCCGGCGACGGGCGTGAGCATATTGGTATCGTATAAATTAATACATCACATTGGCTTCAAATTACTATTCAGTCTTTCAATGATCTTTTCTAACCGGACTTGGCGGGTTTTGTCGGATTTGGCATCAAGGTAAAATCCGGTATAGGTACGTTGTACTGAATGCGACATGGCCAGTAAATTGGCATAAGCAGGCTCATATGGATGAACGATTTCCTTGAACATTTGAATTTGTTCGTCGTCAATCAGGATACGTTCAGCATTACCCCATGAACCGTTTTTCTTGGCGCATTCTATCGCATCCAAACCCTGTTGGGTCATCAAGCCCTTTTCCAAAAGAGTTTGCGCCAGCTTTTTGTTTTTATCAGACCATTTGCTTTTGGGGTTACGTCGCGCAAAATACTTTTTGTATATATCATCGTCAAGGGATTGTATTTGTCCATCGATCCATCCGTAACAAAGCGCCTCTTCCAGTGCTTCCACAGCGGAGAGCG
>JAKLHG010000354.1 GCA_022710255.1 Candidatus Hydrogenedentota bacterium | reverse complement strand
GTTGCCAGACGTGGCAGGGGAACGCATTCTCATGTTGAATCCTGAAGCCATTCGTCCCAACCCCAAACAACCCAGGCGCGTCTTCGATGAAAATTCTCTTTCTGAACTGGCCGATTCTATTCTTAAAAATGGTATTCAGGAGCCACTAATCGTACGCCAGATTAACGGCGAATACCAGATTGTGTGCGGCGAGCGCAGGTGCCGCGCCGCCGTAATGGCGGGGTTGAACAAAGTGCCCGCCATCTGTCGCGATGTTTCCGACATGGACATGCTCAAGTTCGGCCTCATAGAAAACATACAGAGGGAAGATCTTAACGCCATCGAACTTGCCCTCGCTTACCGGCAGCTCATGGAAGAATACGACTGGACGCAAGAGCGGTTGTCGGAAGAAGTCGGCAAAAAGCGAGCCACCGTGGCCAATACGCTGCGCCTGTTGCAGTTGCCTGAGGTGATACAAAAGCACGTTTCGGACGGTTTTTTGTCCATGGGACATGCCCGCGCTCTGGCTTCCATTCCAAGTTCGGAAAAACAGATTGCTCTCGCCCGCAAAATAATAGCGAATGGTCTTTCTGTAAGACAGGCGGAGCAGATGGCCGCAACTGTGGCCAACAAAACACCTCAACAAAAAAACGCACGGCCGTCGAAGCCTTCTCATCTTGTTGAACTTGAAGATAAGCTGCGACGGCGCCTCGGTGCCAAGGTTGCCGTAAAGCATCAGGAGAACAACCGGGGTCGCATTGAAATCGAATATTTCTCCCTGGAGGAACTCGATCGTATTCTATACATTATCACGAACCGTTAAGAAGGATAACCATGTTTGACATACGGTTAATACGAACGGAACCGGACCGCGTAAAAGAAGCCATGGATAGGCGCCGCGCAGGTGTGGATATTGATGCCGTGTTGGATACCGATGCAAAGCGAAGGACCGCCATCTATGATATGGAGCAATTGCGCGCGCGTCAGAATAAGGCCGGGGAAAGCATCGCAGCACGGAAACGGTCCGGTGAAAACGCCGACGATGTTATTGCAGAAATGAAGTCCATTAAAGAATCCATTACTGTGTTGGAGGAAAGGTCCCGCGCACTGGACGAAGTGCTTCAACATCAGCTGCTGATACTACCCAACATTCCAGATTCAACCGTACCGGAAGGCGCGAATGATGGATCCAATCGCGAAGAACGCACTTGGGGTGTTTTGCCGGTTTTCGATTTTGCTCCAAAAGATCACGTGGATATTGCGGAATCCCTGGGAATTATCGATTTTGAACGCGCCACCAAACTGTCAGGGGCGCGTTTTACGCTCAATATGGGTGTCGGCGCCCTGCTGGAACGGGCGCTCATTAACTTCATGCTTGACCTGCACACCCGCGAACACGGATATACAGAAGTATGGCCACCACTATTGGTCAATAGCGATTCCATGAAGGGAACCGGTCAGTTGCCGAAGTTTTCGGAAGACTTGTTCAAGGTGGAGAAAAGCGACTTCTGGTTGATTCCCACAGCGGAAGTTCCCGTTACGAATATACATCGCGATGAAATTCTGGAAACGTGTCAGCTTCCTTTGTATTACACGGCCTACACGCCCTGTTTCCGAAGCGAGGCCGGATCCTATGGCAAAGACACCCGCGGAATGATTCGCGTACACCAGTTCAACAAGGTGGAGATGGTAAAGTTTACTACCCCTGAAACTTCCTGGGATGAACTGGAAAAACTGACTTCGAACGCGGAAGATGTTTTGCAGCGTCTGGGACTTGCCTATCGTGTGGTAACGCTATGTACGGGTGATTTGGGTTTCTCCTCTGCAAAAACCTATGACATCGAGGTTTGGTTGCCTGCACAACAGACCTATCGCGAAATCAGCAGTTGTTCCAACTTCACGGATTTTCAAGCCCGTCGTGCCAATATACGGTTCCGGCGCGACAAGAAGCCAGAATTTGTCCATACACTGAATGGTTCAGGCTTGGCGGTCGGCCGCACTGTCGTTGCCATTCTTGAGAATTATCAGCAGGCTGATGGCAGTGTACTGCTGCCAGAGGCGTTGCGGCCCTATATGGGAGGAATGGAGCGAATCACCCCAGCATAATGCTGCCGGGATTAGCTGGAGGTATCATGGACACGACCCGATTTGATGATGAACAGTTTGACCGCGCCGCCGTGGCGTTACGGAATACCCTGAATGGTATTGCCATCACCGGCGCAGGAATTTCGGTGGAAAGTGGTATTCCTGACTTCCGCAGCGCAAACGGGCTCTGGTCCCGGTATAACCCCAGCGAATACGCTACCATGGACGCTTTTCTGGACAACCCGGACAAAGTCTGGAACATGTGGTATGAGCTTGCCGATACTTTGAAAGGCGTGAAGCCAAATTCCGCCCATTATGCCTTGGCCAAACTGGAGGAAATGGGGCATATTAAAGCGGTTATCACACAAAATATCGATGCCCTTCACAGCCATGCGGGTAGCAAGACGGTTATTGAATACCACGGCAACGCGGATACCATGGTCTGTCCCGCCTGCAGCCGACGGCGGGGCATGGACCTCAGCCAGCGCGCACTGGGTGCGCCCCGGTGCGAATGCGGCGGGTATATGAAGCCCGACGTGGTGCTTTTTGGTGAAATTATCCCAGAATACGCGCTAAAAACATCGGAACGCCTCGCACGCGGGTGCGATGTCTTGATTGTGGTGGGCACATCCGCAACAGTCTATCCTGCGGCAAGCCTGCCTTACCTCGCCAAAGAAGGGGGCGCAACGGTTATTGAATGTAATACTGAGACGACCGCCTTCACCAATGCCGTTACTGATATATTCCTGCAAGGCCTGGCAGGTGAAACGCTTCCTGAACTGGTCCGGCGTGTAGAAGAAGCGAACGTATGAGGGCTGAACGCCAAACGTTTGTGATAGGTACATAGAATTTAGAGGGGGGATCTTCCTCAGCGGGAATTGGTATCTTTCAATGCATAGAAAAGAACGCACACCGGAGAAGGAACATTTGCGGGACTTGCAATCGGTATAAGTGTGCCGTCAGTAACATTTATTTTAAAAACCACCACATTTTCAGTCTCTTGATTTGCGACGACCAGATACTTGCCATCAGGACTGATGGCAAAGTTCCTCGGTACCTTTCCAAGCGTTGATATGTGCCCCAGTGCGGTCAGTTGTCCGCTCTGTTCCTCGACTTTAAACAGAGCGATACTGTCATGACCACGATTGGATGCATACACGAACCGACCTGACGGATGTACACGAATCTCTGCGGGGTAGGTCTCCCCATCAAAGGCTTCAGGAAGAGTCCCAATTGTCTGAAGTATTGCCAACTCTCCCGTGCTTCCGGTGGAGATAAAAGACGTAACTGTACTGTTGAGTTCGTTTATACCATATGCGAAACGGCCGGACGGATGAAACGCAAAATGCCGGGGACCCGCGCCTGGAGCGACCGCCACAAAAGGGGGAATATGGGGCTGCAACTTGCCATGATGGGAATCATACTGGTAAACCATGATTTTATCCAGACCAAGGTCCGTCGCATAGATAAGGTGACCCGTGGCATCAAACGTTACAGAATGCGCGTGGGGGGCTGTTTGACGCGATGGATGCACACTAGAACCTGAATGCCGCTTCAGGTCAGTGGCGGGTTCCAGACGGCCATCCCCGGTGATGGGAAGAACGGTTATACTGCCATCGCCGTAGTTCGCCGTTACGATATGAAGTCCCTGCCGGTCCACGGCGACATGGCATGGGCCTTCACCAATGGTCGGTTGTTGGTTTAACAAAGTCAGGCGGCCGTTCTCTGAGTTGATGGAGAATGCGCTGGCCAGGCCTTCGCTCTTGTCTGAAGGAGCAATCCCTTCTCCGACAGCGTAAAGAAGAGGACGGTCAGGATGCAGTGTCAGGAAAGAGGGATTTTTTATTTGTGCCGCCAAGCCCAGGTATTCAAAAACTCCGGTGTCTTTGTTCAAACGCAGTTGGTAAATGCCCTCACTTGTGCCGCTGGTATACGTACCGATATAGAGAAACCAGTATTCAGTCGCGTTAGCGAACGTTCCAATGCAAAACATTACTACAACAAACAACACACGCCATGTTCTGAAATTCACCAAGACTCCTTTATGTGTCGCGTTTACTTTTTAAAAGTTGAGCGAAGCGATATCACCGGATTATTTGAAAACGCACTAACACACTGAGTGGAAATTAATGTCCTTGATGTGAAGGTATGCAGATTATCTGCCTGCTGAAGTCGGCAAATCGACAGGAGCGTATGTTATTTCTCTTTCTTTTTTTCTTTTTTTTGCTTGCGTTTTTCCATCAAGGTAAGTTTAGGCTTTTTCTTGGCCTCTTTTTGTCCCTTGTCCATTTTCCCTTTTTCAGCCATGTCTATGCTCCTTTGGTTGACTGTAAGAAATGCACGGTAATCACGTTACCGTCAGACTCGCACGATCACGATAGAGCCGGTGTAATGTATATATTATATCCATAATCCTGTCTCGTTTGTAATTTTCTATACAGGCAGATACGGGCGATACTCCATCTAAAGACCGATAACTTGTGCATATCCGGTTACAAGGATAGTGTAAGATACTTTCTGTAAAATTGACTGGACAAAGGCGGTCATCATTTGGTTCACTTTTGGTGAAGAAAAAG
>JAKLHG010000353.1 GCA_022710255.1 Candidatus Hydrogenedentota bacterium | reverse complement strand
AGGTCCGGGATGCCGCTCATCTGCTGCTCGATGGGCGTAGCCACGCATTCCATGACCGTCTGGGCGTCAGCGCCGGGATAAAAGGCGCTGACCACAACGGTAGGCGGCGTAATCTGGGGCGAAGACTCGATGGGCAGGGTATACAGGGACACCAGCCCGCCGATGACAATGACAATGGATATGACCCACGCGAACACGGGGCGGTCAACAAAAAACTTGGCAATCATAACTGTTTCCTGCTTCGGGTTCGGGTTCAGGACTTTGGCGGCGTTGAATCGTGAGGCGGACCATCCCCGCCGGAAACTGCCGGGGCGTCCCCCTGGCCTTCCACAGTGACTTCCACGCCGGGCCGGACTTTCGTCAGGCCGTCCGTGATGACCCGTTCACCTTCCTTAAGACCGTCGAGTATTACCCAGTCCTGTCCGGACCATGCGCCGGTCGTGACCGGGCGCATTTCCACTTTGTTCTCCGCGCCGACCACATACACATAAGCGCCTTGCGGGGATTGGCCGACCGCGCGCTGTGGCACCACCAGCGAACCGGGGCGTTCCCACCCATTAAGGAGCACCTTCACAAACTGTCCCGGCTTCAGGGTCCGTTCAGCGTTTTCCAACGTGGCGCGCAGTTCCACCGTGCCCGTCCTGGGATCCAGGTCAATATTTTCAAAGTCCAGAATTCCCTTGTCTGGAAATGGCGTGCCGTCCAGCAGCGTAATTTCAACTTCCATGTTTTCCCCGCCGTTAATACGCTTCAGACGCCCTTCTTTTTCATCATGTTTCCACGTTAAGAAATCAGTTTCACTGACCTTAAAACTTACATAGAGCGGGTCCACCTGCTGCATGACGGTCAACAGGCTGTTCTGGCCGGCGTCCACCAGGCTGCCGGTTTCTTTCAGCGCCTTGCCCACATAGCCCGTCAGCGGCGCGTCCACCTTGGTATAACTGAGTTCAAGGTCAGCCTTGGCCAATTGCGCTTTTGCCAGGCGCAACGCGGCGCCCGCGCCCTGCCTTTCCGCTATCTTCTGGTCCAGGTCGCTTTGCGTGATGGCGCCGGGCTGGGTCACCGACTGGAGACGCTTCACCTCCTGCTCCGCCAGGTTCAGGCGGGCCTTCGCCTGTTCCACCTGCGCGGCGGCAACCTCGCGGTCCGCCTCGAAAGATCGGGGGTCTATGGTGAATAACCCCGTCCCTTCCTCCAGGTAGGTACCCTCCTGAAAATCGCGCGATTCAAGAAACCCCTGTACGCGCGCCCGAACCTCAACGGTCTTTGACGGCTGTGTCATGCCCACATACTCGTAGGTAACCGGCACGGTCCTGGATTCTACGGTTACAAGGGTAACCTGGGGCGGGGGCATTGCCCCGCCCGGAGGTCCCTGCGCATAGGCCTCAGAAAACATGCCGCCTGAAAAAAGAATTGCAAGAAGGATTTTGCTCTTCATCCTGTCTACTCCGGTTCTGTTAAGTGCTTCTTTAAATATTGTCTGAGGAACGGAATTTTGCCCTATGGAAAGTGCCGGTTATTTCTTCTTTCGAACCGCCCGTATTCCAGCGAGTGAAACCGTGAAGATATGTTCCGTCAGATCATCCACGAGGCTTTCGTTAAGACCAAAAATCTTACGGGGACCACCATCCTTGTGCATGGGAGCGGCGATAAAACACTGCCCGATAATGCTCATTTCACACCAATCCAGGTCTCTTTTCGACACGTTCGGCCCCAGGAGGTCCGCAAGGATAAGTTGTATGATTTCCCGGTCCTCGGCAAGTTGCCGGGCAAGCAGGCTTTCAAGCAGGCCGGTCGGGTCGAACATTTCGGACATGCGAATCTGGTGCAGATCTCCGATATGCTCCGGATCAAACAACCTGCGAAGATGGGCATGAATATAGGCGCGCAGCCTTTTTCCCGCGGGCGCGAAATCGGGCAGGCCGCCATCCAGGGGATAAAGATGCCTCAACTGCCGGGTCAGGTGTTCGAACACCTCCCGATACAGGTTTTCCTTGGAACCGAAATGATAATTGATGGAAGCCACATTGGTTTCCGCACGACGGCAGATCTCTGCATGGGTCGCATCCCGGTACCCCTTGG
This sequence comes from Candidatus Hydrogenedentota bacterium, assembly GCA_022710255.1. Taxonomy (GTDB): domain Bacteria; phylum Hydrogenedentota; class Hydrogenedentia; order Hydrogenedentales; family CAITNO01; genus JAAYBJ01. Next base: position 2,569 of record JAKLHG010000353.1, on the reverse strand, counting down.
CGGCAAACACCTTGCAGGCGGCTTCAAGAAGTCGCTTTTTCGTATCGCTTCCGCGTCTTTGAGTTGGCATGACAGACCTTCCCGTTTGCACTCTATCGCCTATTTAAAATATCCATTTAAATTGTACAATAGATATCCGTTCCTTGTCAAGAACGGAAGCGCATCCTGCCAGTGGCGCCGGAAAGGGAGAAACACGGGAACCGCATAGCCCGAAACACCATTTACGCCCGGTTTGGGATGGGAAACCTAAAACGTTTTCGCCGCGTTCATCTGCGGCGCTCGCGCCGTTAAACCGGCCTGGCTATAAGTTGCACCTCCGGTATCAACGCTTCAACCTGATGCCGGGTAAAAGAACCGATATCCCACGTTATGGCGTTGGCTGTTCCCATGGCGACACCCAGGCGAATCGTGTCCGTCAAGTTCTTGCGCTGTGTCACTCCCAGCGCGAAGCCGGCCACCAAGGCGTCCCCGGAACCGACCGGATTCACTTCCTCGATCCGGGGCGGCCGGGCGTGAAAGCACCCTTCTTTTGAAGCAACCAGCGCCCCCTCCGCGCCGAGGGAGAGCACCACAAGTTCGATGCCCCCGCCTCGTAACCGGTCCACGGCCCGCCACTGCTGTTCCCGGGTGTCAACGTGCTCTCCAAGAAATTGCTCAAGTTCTTCCACGTTCGGCTTGACCATGAACGGCCCTCTTTCGAGCGCCTTGGCGAAAATTGTCCCGTACGCATCCAGAATAACGGGGACTTTGCAGGCATGGGCGATATCCAGCAAATCCCGGTACAAGGTATCCAGTGTGGGGTCTGGCGCCGAACCGTTCAAGGTAACCAGTTCCGCTTGTGTTACGGTCTCTCGAAACAATTCCAAGAAGCGACCGCGTTCCACCTCGGTGGTAACCGGGCCGGGTTCAAAGAAGGCGGTCTGCCGGTGCGGCGGTTCTTCGAGCACCGTCGTGATGGTCCGGGTGAAGCCGTCCACCCAAACCGGTACCGTCGGTACGCCGTCCTGCTTCTCCAACATGTCGACCACATGTCTGCCTGTCGGCCCGCCGACCAGGACCATGGCAACGGTATCCCCTCCCATGGCCTTGATTGCCCGGGAGACATTGCAGCCCTTACCGCCCGCGATACAAGTGCAACGTGGTGCACGGATTTTTGCGCCCAATTCGATGGGGCCGGTAAAGAGGGTCTTATCCACACAGGGATTCGGAGTTACGGTAAGTATCATGCTGTACTCCAGTTCTTTTACCCGGATCAGATAAATGCACCGTTACGTAACCGTTTTGTATACTATGGAGAGGGTATTTTATAAAGAATAGTGGGCGTTTGCCAAGAAGGCATTTTTTGCCCTCCTGCGTGCGCACCATGCAAAAAGCGGGCCATGATAGACGCTTACGTTGATCCAAAAAAAGAAAACCTTGCCGGAACGGACCCCTCCTCCGTGCCCACGGATTTTTTTTCACTCACGTCCCTGCCGCCCGAACCGTCGGAACTTCCCGAAGTAGGCGGAAAACAGAAAACCGATTTCGCGTCGCTGCAGGCGGGCATACCCTTCCGCCCGGAAGTCATTGTGAACAATACCTTTGCGGACCATGTCGTGAATGCCATGACGCCCTGTCTGATTTTTCTGCTGTCCTCCGTGGTGCTGCTGTACCTGTTGAACGTCCGCATTATTTATACCGATGTATTCGACCTCAACCTGCGCGTCTTCGCCATTTCGTTTGTGCTGGGCATTGTGTCACTCAACCGGCTCATCGCGCGCCATGGTTCCCAGGAGTCGTACCTGTACGTGTTCGGACTTTTTATGGCGGTGGCGCTGTATACCCTGATAACCACCGGCGGGTATGATGTCGGGTCCGTGGCGCGGCAGTTCCTGAACGAAAACATGTGGGTTGCCCTCTTTCTCAACATGTCGGTGGTTACCGCCACCTGGTGGATGGTGAACCGCCTCACCCACGAATGCTGCGTGGACGAAAGTACTGTCGCGGGGGATATCGGCATTTTCACGGCCACGGCGGCCAGGATGCGGCTGACCCTGCGCCGCATGGCGTCAGAGGCCCCGCCTTCGCGGGAGACGCGGATGAAAGCCGCCGGGGTCGATGAACCGTGGCACGCCCTGGGCGCCTATGACCCTTCGGAACCGCTCCCTCGTGCGGCCTCCTGGCGGGAAACGGTACGCCAGGACTATACCGACCGGCTGCCGGTCCGGCATCCGGGCATGTCCTTGTTTTATTTCTCCATTCCCGTAGTACTTATTTTTGTTCTTGGCCTGCGTGTCATCCAGCAGTGGGGGATGCCCGCCGTACACATGGGCGCTTACTATGTCGGGGTTTACACCTTCTGTGTGTTGTTCCTCCTGAGCCTGACCTGCTTGCGCCAGTTGCGTGCCTATTTCAATGTGCGGGGAGTCGCGATCCCCGCCGCACTTTCCTGGCTTTGGATGGGCGCGAGCCTGCTGCTGGTGCTGCTTATCCTTTGGCTGGCCGCCAGCCTGCCCATGCCGGACCTGCCGCCCAACACCTTCGTTGAAGGACCGGAAACGGTGGTCTTTACAGTACAAACCGGGCGCGT
>JAKLHG010000352.1 GCA_022710255.1 Candidatus Hydrogenedentota bacterium | reverse complement strand
ATGCCGCTGTAGAAGTCAACATTCGGATAGAGCTTGCGTTCGATGAAAAAATCGTCCTTCAGTGCCACTTCTTCCAGTTCCCGGGCAACACCGAGCAGGGAATCATGAATTCCCATTTCGCTGAAAACATCATCCACCGCCTTCTTGAGAATCCGGGAGCGGGGATCGAAGTTCTTATAGACCCGATGACCGAATCCCATCAGACGGAAAGGATCATCCTTTTTCTTGGCCATTTCAACATATTTGGAAACGTTGCCACCATCTTCTGCAATACGCTGGAGCATATTAAGCACGGCCTCATTGGCGCCTCCATGTAGCCGTCCCCAGAGCGCGCTGATGCCGGCGGAAACGGACGCATAAATGTTGGACATGGAACTCGCAACCATTCGCACGGTCGAGGTACTGCAATTTTGCTCATGGTCCATGTGCAGGATGAGCAACATATCCAAAGCGTTCTCCATGACTTTTGGAACGACATATTCTTCGGCGGGTGTTGCGAACATCATCCTCAGGAAGTTTGCAGCGTAACTGTGGTCCGTACGGGGATAAATGTAAGGCAGGCCTACCGATTTTCGGTAAGAAAATGCGGCAATCGTTTTGACCTGACCGATGAGTCTGCGTATATGCAGGTCTATATCGCTTTCGTCCTCGGCGTCGTAAGGATAAAACGCGGACATGGACGACACCATGGAACTCAGAATATTCATGGGATGGGCAAGGGCGCTGTAATTATCAAAAAAGTTAACCTGGCTCGCATGGACAAAACTGTTCAGCGTCAATTGCTTGCGCCACTCAAGAAATTCAGATTCCGAGGGAAGGCGCCCATAAACCATCAAATACGCCGCGGCGGAATAACGAATCTGTCCGGCCAGTTCCTCAATAGGATACCCGCGATAACGTAAAATTCCTTTGTCGCCGTCAATAAAGGTGATGGCGCTGCGGCAAGAACCCGTATTACCATAACCGGGATCATACGTAATCAGTCCTGTTGACTCTCGGAGTTTCCGTATATCAACCGCCACTTCATTTTCTGTGCCACTTAACAGCGGAAATTGATATTCCTTACCGCTCACTATCAGTTTTGCTTTATCCATTTACATCGCTCCTGTTGAATTTTATTACGTCAGCATGCGTTTGGAAGGCGCATGCCGCACTATGGCATTGTCCCCAAACCATTTCAGCCCGTTAAGGATGTTCTTCCACACTGTTTAGTGGTGTTTCTTCTTGACCAGGCTGTGTTGATGGGAAGATACATCCACGGCAGTCGACCGGGTAAACCTGGAAGGCACATGCGGGTATACAAGGACAATGAGGCATGCCAACTATAGCAAAGACCCCGTTCATAAAGCAATTTTTAAGGGCAGCATATATAGTATAATCACACAGTTCGTGTTTACAAAATATGGGAATCAGACCCGGAAAAAACAGGCCGTAATTAATCGAAAAGTGAGGACCGGTTTGGATAAAACGGAACCAAATATTCCCTGTGGTAGTCGAGGGAAAATCTGTCATTATGAGATATATGGTTTACTATCATCACTGAGGGCGGATAATTTACTGTGCCTTGTATTGATGGGTATGAGATGGAATGTTCAATTTTGTCTTGTTTGAATGTATGACCGTGAATTATTTACAGTATGGGTATCCAGGAAGGTGCCGGAGAAAAAAAACGATGTTTGCCCCCAACAGGTTCCTGACGACACAAGAACAATGGCTGTTGCTCGGAATTGTGGTTGCCGTGTTGACCGGTTCGATAACCATGTATTTTTACGGGCGGTCGAAGAACTTATCTGGCGACCCTTTTCTTGTTGAGGAGGCGTCCACACACTCTGTAGTGCCGTCATCTACCCGGGAAGACGCAAGGCGGATGGAAACCGTTCATGCTTCCTCTCCTTTGGTTGCTCTTCAAGAGCAGCATTCTTCCCCCGCCCTCTTGGAACCAGCCGTAGCGAATATGCCAGAGAAAACAGTCATAAACGAACAACAACCGGTGGTGCAAGAGGCTATTTCTCCCATAACCATTGGCGTCGCCGCCATGGGTGCTGTCAGGAAACCCGGCTTATATCTGGTTCCGGACACCACCCGTGTCGCCGATTTGATTTCCCTTGCCGGGGGCGCCACCGAATCCGCTGATCTATCGGAGATATTTCTTACAGCGCCCCTTATTGATGAAACCACATTGACCATTCCGGAAAAGCCAGTCCATGTCAGTCAGGGGACGGAGGCAAGCCTTCGCAGAACCGCTTCGGACTTACTGCTGAACCCACCCGCCTATTTGAAGCGGTATGCGCATGCGGCAGGCGCCGCTCCTGCACAAGATGAAAGTCAATCCTGGAACTATCCACAGGAAAATACCGCATCTGCACTGCTTGGAATTGTCGCTTCAGGAGCCGGATTGATTAATGTGAACCGGGCCTCCTCCTCGGAATTGCAGACATTACCGGGAATCGGTCCCGCGTTAGCGGAGGCTATCATCTCCGAACGCACACGTCAGACTTTCTTGAGCGTGGACGATTTAGACCGAGTTCCGGGCATTGGCGAGAAACGGTTGTCAGCCATTCGTGGGTTGATAACAGCACCCTGAGTTCGGAAAGGAGAAAATACTGCAGGGGACAACTGACCATAAGATAAGGGTGATATCGGTTCATGCAAGAGTCTTTACGCTCTGGTTGTATGCTTTCTCTTCGGCTTAGGGGAATGTTGACAAATGATTTAAATTTGAACCGGTATGCCGGTATTGGGGATTATGTGCGGAGTTGTCTGATTGCAGGTTGTTTTGTCTAAATAGAACGGATATATCCAGCGTTAGCGATCGTCCTTAAAAAAAGGCTCCATAATGAAATATTCGCCGGAACAAAAGTACCCTCCGGATACCGAATCCGGATGGTTTGACGCCTTGACGGGACTGGCTCGGTTTTTAAGATCTTCTAGCGGGTGTCCCTGGGACAGAGCACATAGTTCCAATGATTTTGCGGGATTTGCTTTGGATGAGGCGGGGGAACTTGTTGAGGCGCTTGCTTCGGGTAATCACCGACACGCTGAAGAGGAGTTTGGAGACTGCCTGTTCACGCTGCTCGCCTGCATGGCTGCGGCGGAAGAGGAAGGGCGTTTTACCCTGGCATCCGCCCTGAACCGGGCCTATGAAAAAATGATGCGCCGCCATGGGCATGTGTTTGCCACGGAGCGGGCGCAGACCCCGCAAGAAGCGATGGATGCCTGGGCCAGTGAAAAAGCCCGTGAAAAGAATGCCACATAAAGGGAATCCCCCTATGACATCGTTTACCCTCGAAAATAAAATTGCCTTGATAACCGGAGGCAGCCGGGGCATCGGTGCGGCCATCGCACGGGGCTTCGCGGAACAAGGCGCCACGGTAATTATTGCCGCGCGCAAACAGTCCACGATAGAGGAAACTGTAGCCGCAATTCAGGCCTCCGGCGGTAAGGCTTCTGGAATTGCCTGCCATACCGCAAAGGCCACCGAGGTGAATGCCCTTTTCAGCAGGATCGGGAAGGAGTTTGGAAAACTTGACATTCTTGTCAATAACGCCGCAACTAACCCGTATTTCGGTCCCTTCATCGCGGCGGAGGAGTCAGCCTTCGACAAGACCTTTGAAGTCAACGTTAAGGGATATTTTTTGACAGGACAGTATGGGGCGCGCATGATGGTGGAACAAGGAGGCGGTTCTATTATTAATATCGCTTCCATTGAGGGACTGAGCCCCTCGCCGATGATGGGCCTGTACGCCATGACCAAGGCCGCAGTAATTATGTTGACAAAAGTCATTGCCCGCGAGTTGGGCGGTTTCCGGGTGCGTTGTAACTGCATCTGCCCCGGATTAACGGAAACGCGTTTTTCCCGTGTGCTTCTGGAAACACCGGAACTCCATGAGCACTATGTGAATAAAACACCTCTGGGGCGACATGCCCTGCCTGATGAGATTGTCGGCCTGGCATCGTACCTGGCCTCCGATGCCTCCGGTTATGTGACGGGCGCCATTATCCCTTGTGATGGCGGCTTCTCCATTTGAGTAGAGTCGTGATTCTCGCCGCCAAGGTGAAGGACAGCGTAACCGGGGCGGCGGTTGTGTTCAACAATTAACCCCGGTGTAACAACCGGCATAAGAATGGAATTACTTTATGAGTACTGATATCACCGCAGCCGTAAAAGCTTTTCAATGTTGTTTTGGAGACATGCCCGTATGGGCGGCACGGGCGCCGGGACGGGTCAATATCATCGGTGAACATACGGATTACAATGATGGTTACGTTCTGCCCATGGCGATTGAACACGATACGCTCATTCTGGGTCGTCCCAGGACGGACACCGTGCTTTCCCTGCGGGCGGAAAACCTGGACCGAAATGCTGAGGCGGATAGTTCCAACCGTGTTCGTAACCCGGAAGAGCCTTGGACAGACTATATCGTGGGCGTCGCGGATGAATTATTCAAACTGGGGCAGCCCGTATCCGGTGCGGATATGCTGATTCTGGGGGACGTGCCGGTGGGCTGCGGTTTGAGCAGTTCCGCGGCGCTGGAAATGGCGGCCCTGGTCTTTTTCGAGCAGGCAGGCGGTTTTCACCTGGAGGACGCGGAAGCGGCACGGCTCGGACAGCGTGTGGAAAACCATTTTCTCGGGCTAAGCACCGGCATTATGGACCAGTTTATTTCAAG
>JAKLHG010000351.1 GCA_022710255.1 Candidatus Hydrogenedentota bacterium | reverse complement strand
GACTGTATACGGGCCTCAACCCGTGGGCGAGAGGCAACTTCGAGGTGGATTCCTCGAAAGTACCCTTGCCTAGTGCGCAAGGCAATCTGTGGACGAAAGGACGTGAATGAACGTGCTGAATGAAGAACTGATGGAACAGATGTTGACGCCGGAAAACATGTCTGTCGCGTGGCGGCTGGTTAAAGCCAACCAAGGTGCGGCGGGCATTGACGGCATTGGCGTCGGGGAGTTCGCGGCGCATATCAGTCCGCACTGGGAAACCATACGGACTAAAGTGCTGGAAGGGCGATATAAGCCCGCGCCAGTGCGCCGAGTTTATATTCCCAAGGGTGATGGTCGGCAACGGCCGCTGGGGATTCCCAGTGTACTTGACCGGCTGTTGCAACAGGCTATGCTACAAGTTCTCCAGCCGCATTTTGAACCGCTGTTCAGCGAACACAGCTACGGGTTCCGACCCAAACGCAGTGCGCACGATGCGGTACGGGCGGCGCAGTGTTTTACGGCAGAAGGCAAAGACTGGGTAGTGGACATGGATCTGAAATCGTTCTTCGATGAGGTGAACCACGATATCCTGATGTCTCGTGTTGCGCAAGTAATTCGAGATAAACGGATGCTCCAACTGATAGGACGATTTCTGCGCGGCGGGGTGTATGAGGACGGCAAAGTAACCAAACAGACAAAAGGCGTGCCGCAAGGCGGGCCGCTTTCACCGCTGCTGTCCAACATCTATCTTGACGCGCTGGATAAAGAGCTGGAGTCGCGAGGCCTATCCTTCTGCCGTTATGCGGACGACTGCAACATCTATGTGGGCAGTAAGAAGTCGGCAGAACGGGTGTTCCGGTCGGTAACGACATGGATTGAAAAGCACCTGAAGGTACCGGTCAACTACGACAAGAGCGACAGCGGACGTCCTTGGAACCGCCAGTTCCTTGGGTATCAGCCCACGGAGGACGGCGCTCTGAAGCCCTCGCCCAAAGCGATGAAGAAACTCAAAGACAGAGTTCGTGATTTCTTCAGCGGCCGCAAAAGCCGGACCAGCAAGCAACTGCGAGATGAATGGCTGCGCTTCATACGCGGCCGGTGCAACTACTTCGCACTTGCCGACGAAATCTACTGGCGAAAAGATATCAGTGGCTGGATACGCAGGCACATTCGCAAATGCTTTTGGCTGCGCTGGCACAGCAGGAAAGGGCGTATACGCAATCTGCTCAAACTTGGCGTTCGACCTTGGCAGATAAAGAAATGTCACTTATACGGAGCATCGTGGCCCATGTCCAAGCATCCAGTTATGCACACAGCCCTAAACAACAAAACCCTGAAAAGATACGGATTCCTCACCCCGTCAGATCTTGCGGTAAAATAATACCGCCGGGCTCAAACGCCGTATGCGGAAAACCGCACGTACGGTGGTGTGGGAGGGAGCCGGTAACCAGTCCGGCTCCCGACCCAATCATGCGTTTTATCGCTTAGGGAATTCCTTAAGGTTCATGAACGGTTATCCCCCTTTTTTACGTGATAAATTCCGGGTTACGGACAACGCCCGTGTTAGAAATCGCCTGACGGCAAATCGTACAATGTCTCCGGGTTGGTCGACACTCCTATGCTACGAAAGGAAACTTTATGTCCGTCGCATGCTTGCTCGCCGTATTGGCCGCCTTGGCCGCTCCGTTTCAACTGGCTGTGTTTCGTGAAGACATTACCATTCCCCTGGGCCATGCGTGCATGGGCGGCGGCGTTTCTCCCGCGACGGAGGTGGTGGATCCCCTTTACGTCCATGGGGCGGCGCTGCTGGGCCCGGACAAACCATTGGTATTTGTGGCGGTGGACTGGTGCGAGGTCCGCAACGACGCCTATGACCATTGGCGCGACGCCCTGGCGGAGGCGGCGGGCACGACCCGTGAACGGGTGCTCCTTGCCAGTGTACACCAGCATGACGCCCCGGTGGTGGATTATGAGGCGCAGCGGCTGCTCGATGAAGCGGGCCTGGAGAAATCCCTGTGCGATGTCGCTTTTGCGAAGCAGTGCGTGGACCGTACGGCGGCCGCCCTGAAAGAGGCGCTGAAATCGCCCCGGAAGGTTACCCATTACGGCATCGGCTCCGGAAACGTTGAAGGCGTGACCTCCAACCGCCGCGTGGTGCTGCCGGACGGCACCATCACTTACGGGCGCGGCAGCGCCACCGCAGATCCGGCGCTGCGGTCCTTGCCCGAGGGGATTATCGATCCCTTCCTGAAGACGCTCAGTTTCTGGGACGGCGACACGCCCCTGGCGGCGTTGAGCGCTTATTCCACCCATCCCATGAGCTATTACGGCAAGGGCGGCGTGTCCGCCGATTTCGTGGGCATGGCGCGCGCGCGCCGGCAGGCGGAATTGCCGGAGGTGTTCCAGATGTATTTTACCGGGTGCAGCGGCGATACCACGGCCGGCAAGTTCAATGACGGCGATCCGGCGAATCGGCCCGTGCTGGCGGACAGGATCTACCGGGGCATGGTCAACGCCTGGGAGAATACACAGCGGTATCCATTGGAACAGGCAACGCTTCGGGTGGCGCCGCTCAACCTGGTGCCGAAGCGTTTCGGCGGTTATTCGGAGACGGACGCGCGCGCAACACTGGCCGACGCTTCCGTAAAAACCTTTACCCGCAACCTCGCCGCCATGGCGCTGAGTTACCGCAAACGTGTGGATGCGGGCCAACCCATCGATGTACCCGTGGTGGATTTCGGCAAGGCAAAGTTTCTTATTCTACCCGGCGAATCCTTTGTGCAATACCAGATTACCGCCCAGGGCATGAGCCCCGACGCGCCGGTGGTCACCGCCGGTTTCGGCGAATGCGCTCCCGGCTACATTCCCACGGCAATCGCTTCCACGGAGGGCTACAATGAGGAATCGTGGTGTTGGGTTGAACCCGGAGCGGAGCCGCTGATCACGGATGCACTTGCCCTGGCCGTCCGCGGCAAGTAGCCGACAACAGGTTTCAACACCCAAACCTGGCAGGAAAAGGAGTCGTTACGAGGTTGTTGGTGCAGTCTTTGGACGGAAAGAATCGGCTCCCCGGAGCGCTTCTTTTAGAAACAGCCGGTCCACCCCCTGTTCTTTCATGTCCGCAAGACAGTTATGCCGTTTTGATTCTACGGGACACAAAAGAACGGATGAAATACCGTTGAGCGAACGCGCCTGCCTGGCGTCAGGCCGACACTGGGCGCTGTAAAACAACGTGGCCGGCACGGCGCGCTGCAGGTAGTCCCGCAGCGGAAGTTCGGGGTCTTCACGGCCCAGGAGTTTCTTGTTGTGCTTCAAGAGGTAGAATACGCTCAGGATAACGAGCAACACCTCAACATAGGCGCCCGGTTCGCATATAAGTTTCTTCAATGACAGCGCCGCGTGAAATAAATTGCTCCAGCTGCCGTACCGTTCCAGCGGGAAAGCCGGATTGAAGGCGATAATGCGGTGTATGGGCGCGCCGCCGCTGATACGGAAGGCGGCTTCCCCGCCGCCGGACATGCCGATGGCGATATTTTCCTTTGCGCCCACGTGCTGCAGGGCTTCGCTCACGATGCGCCGGTAGAAGGCGATTCCATCTCCGGAGCCGTCCGGCGCGCGCCGGTAGGAACTGCGAAACACATCCCGTACAAAGATAAAGTTATAGGTTCCGCCCGTTTCCTGCAGCATCTTTTTGAATTCAAACCTGGGCATGGCGGCGTACAGCACGGCCATGCCCGCGAAAGCGACAATAGTCGCCTCGGCGCCGTTGTCTTCCACTTGCAGGTAGAGTGTCGTGTCCGTCAGACTGCCTTCCGGCCCTTCCAAACGGCCAAACTGGTTTTCTTCTTCCAGAGCGGCCGCGATTCCCGGCATGAAACGGCGCATAAAGGCGCGCATAGAGGCATTAAGCCAGCGAGACATAATTTTCCTTTTCCGGCAACTCAGTCATAACGGCGGCGCAAATCTTTCCATCGAATGGCGACCAGGTCAAAAAACATGCGGGCGGCGTCACTGACAGGGTTCACCTTGGATTTGGGGCTGTTGGCCCATTTTACGGGCAGCTCAAGGATGCGCAATCCGTGTTTGGCGGCGATATACAGCAGTTCCGCGTCAAAACTGAAGCGGCGAACCGTTTGCCGGGAAAAACAGAGGCCGGCGGCTTGCGCGGTAAAGCCTTTGAATCCGCACTGGGTGTCCGGGTAGGAGGTAATGCCAAGGGCCTTCTCGATAAGATTGTAACAGCGCCCCATGTTTTCCCGGTACCAGGCCTGACGCTGTCGAATAACGGAACCGGGCAAAGACCGGCTACCGATGATAATATCCGCCTCATCCTCAAAGAGAGGGCGGCAACGGCCCACTTCTTCAATGGGCGTGGAGCCGTCGGCATCGTAATAGAATCTGAAACGCCCCGCGGCCAGGTGCAGCATGCCGACACGCACGGCGTCGCCTTTGCCCCGATTTTCGGGCAGGGAGTCCAGACGGATGGGAATCGGGCTTGACGCCTGAATCCGGCGCACAACACCCGCCGTGCCGTCAATACTGCCGTCATCAACCACAATAATCTCCGCTTCATACCCCTGTTCGCTAAAATATTCCGCAGCATGGACAAGCGTATCGCCGATGCGCTCCGCTTCATTGTAGGCCGGGATTACCAGGGAAAGATACATGATGACTCCATGCGCTTGTGCCGGAACACGCC
>JAKLHG010000350.1 GCA_022710255.1 Candidatus Hydrogenedentota bacterium | reverse complement strand
TTCCAAGGCAAGGTTCTCCGCCGTTTTTACATCGCCAGCCTTTAAACAATGAAGTATATCCTCATCATTCTGGTATAAATAGGGGTCCATTGGCCAGGGATACCGGACAGGCGGATGGAACGGCAGGGGGAAATACAGTTTCATGCAGGACGCAAAAGCCTCCCGGTTCCCAGGCGCGGTGAGAATCAGCAGGAAGTTGAGCACGCCAGGATCTTCGATTTCTTCAAAGCCCAGGAATAAATCCGTCTGCCCGTCGGGCATCATCAACCCCGCAAACCGGTTCCATTCGTCGCATGCCACCGTTTGATATACCGGGAAGAAGACCTCGACACCGTTTGTGGGAATCCCTGGTCGTGTATAGGACCAGATGGGCCCTCCCAGGGCAACGCCGGGCTTGCTCCATTCATAATCCATATCCAGGTCAAGCGGTTCCGGAGATTCCTTGAACCGGGCGACCAAAAAGCGCTGTCTGAACCGGGGAAATGGTGGAAATGGTTCACAGGGCTGGCACGGATATCTTCTTTCCGGTACAGCAAGCGTTTTGCCTTCCCAGTTATGTGTCAGCGTGTGTTTAATTGGAACCCGCGGGGCGGACAAATACGAGTCCAGTACACGGTTTACCTGACGGTGTTGCACCCATCGCGCGGCCATCAAAGGCACATAGAAGGCGAGAAAACTGATTCCCAGCCAAAGGAGGGCACGTCGAATATAGGGCAGTGCTCCGGAAAAGCTCCAGGACGGCCCCCCGGACTTCCTGTGGTTACGGATAAATGATAATACATGATACAGGGTAAAGCATCCGAACCAATACGGCACAAAGGAGGTATGAAAAGCATGGCGCAATCCGAACTGAAGGCTCGTATAGCCACAAAACAAACTTAACATCAACAGCATCTGCCAGGCCAGCCATAGGTCCCTGGTTGCTACGAGCATCAGCCCGCACAGGACAAAAAGCAAGCCGGTGGATTCAAAGAGGAACGCGGGGGGGACCTCGGAACTTCCCAGGCCGACGGTGCAGCGCAGCACGGCGGCATAGGCGCGGGTCAGCAAGTCGGCGGGAAAAACGGAAATCAGGGCACGGATATAGGCCTCCACTATTTCATTCAATCCCCCGTGCTCTTTTTTAAGGGCCTGTTGAAGTTCAACAGGAGTCATGGTAATGCCGTCATAGGCGGATGCCATGGTGGACCAGGCCGTGTAGGTGTCGTGGGAGAGGTACTCCTTCTCGTAAGAGGCGGGTATAAGCGTTCCCATTTCCTGTTTACATCGTGAGGAAAAACCGAGGAGAAAATCATGGCCGGTTTCAAACGACGCAGAGGTGTGCGCGAGAAACACGGGGAAACTGGCAAGCAAAAAGGCCAGAACAAGCAGCAACGGGGCCATGAAACGGAACGCGGGCAGGTATCACGCGCGCTGCAACCTGCAGGTAAGTAAGACGACAATAGACAAGGGAACCAGGATCAGCATGTCTGTTCTGAACCCCATTCCCACTCCCAAAACCACGCCAATAAGCGCCGCCGTGATTAAATAGTCTCTCAGGGCGAGTCGTTTTTTTACGGACCGCGCCAGCAGAAAAACAGTCACAAGGATGAAGGGTGCTTTTGAGAAGTCCCGGAAGAGCGGCATTTGCGAGTATACCGCTGAATTCCACGTAAAGGCCAGCGCTACAAAAATGCTCCACGGGACGGGCATGGCCAGGCGGCTGATGCCGTAGACGGCAAAGGCCGATATGCCAAGCATAACCAGGATAAGTATTGCCAGGGATTTCCAGGAGACCCCGAAAATCTTCCAGATATAGCCCACGGTATACAGCATATACCGCAGCCATTGATATCCTCTTCCGGGAGATTCAAGAGCCGCTTCTTGAGGAATGGCAGCCACATCAAATCGTGCACTCTCATAGTTTACAAACGCGCGCAACCCGGGCACGGCATCAATATCCGTCACATAAAAACCGCGTCCGGCCGCAATCATGATTGCCGGCACAAAGGTCTCGTTGGATACCGTGCCGACAGGTCCCCGCCAATCCGTAAAATGGCGATGATAAAACAGTAATCCCTGAAGCAGGATGCACGCAAAGATGGCGCTACCCAATGCAAAACGCTTCCATGTCAATACCCCGCGTATAGACATAACCCTACCCCTATACAGATGAAGAAACCGGACTCTTTATCTATCCGCCTGCCCCGCACGCAGGCCTTAATGCAGGTAACAGGGTTAAAACCCCGTCAAGGCAAATCCAGTAAAGACTGATTTACTGCCGTGTATTATTTCCCGCCGCTCAGGTCCGCTGCGGGCAGTTCCTTTTCTTCAATCAATGTGCCCGTTGGTTCTTCCGGGATATGGCGCCCGCCGCTTCCTATCGTCTCGACGACCCGATCGTTCTCTACAACTTTAACGCCCTCGGGCACAAAGAAACGGGCGCTGTTAAGATCTTGGTAGGGTTGGGGGGTGATTTTGGTGACATCAATATACAGTTGGGACTCTTTATCATTAACAATATGGATGCGGTAAGGCAGATAGTCCTCATCGCGCAGGTACAGGTTCGCTTCGATGAAGTACGCTTCCTCGTCGCTGTCCGGACGGGGTTTGATGTTGAGCCCATGGCGGCCCCGGTTGTCGCCGGTTTCAAACAGGGTCAGTTCATAAGCCGACTTAAGCGCTTCCGCGTCATCATCAAAGCCCAGGAAAAAGATGTTCGCCCGCGGATGGTCCTCGATCAGAAAAATAGTCATCTGCTTGATTTCGGAATCATATTCATAGCCGCGGCGGCCGTCCACCAGCGTGGCGCGTTCCGGGTCCTCCGTGGAAAACAGGATGCGGCGCGGCTTTGAGTAATACAATGTGCCTTTGGTGGTAATCTCCTCCTGGGGCAGCATGGTCTTTTGTTCGAAAGAAGCCTGAAGCGACCCGATGCCGTCGCGTTTTTCCTTGAATGCCTTGAAGAAGGCGTCAAAATCTTCTTCCGCCCGGGCGAAAGGCATCGAGAAAATCATCAACAGCGCGATTATCGTTACGAAACGGGCTTTGCCCGCTGCCGGGCCTTTGGGGTCTTTAAGTCCCGCAACCGGCACTTGCTCAGAGATTGACATAACCGTGTCCTTCATCCATATCATGCGCGTATTCCTGTTCTATCTTCAAGGGGGCGGGGGTGTCGCGGCCTTCCAGGGTACTGTCATTCCCCTGGCGACTCAGTCTTTCCGCTTCCTTCCGCACAAACTCCTCCGAAGCACTTTCCGCTTTCGGGATGCGTTCTATCATTTTCCGCTGCGACTCCAGCAGGGAGGCGAGATCGTCGCGCATTCTCTCCCGAAGTTCCATGAGGCGCTGTATTTCCGACCGGAGTGCGTCCGGCAGCACTTCCATCTTAAAAACAGCCCTGGATCGAGCAAGCCGCGCTTCTTCAAGCAGGGCATCCGCTTGAAGTTTTGCCGCCGTTATCATATTTTCGCCCATTTTTTGCGAGCTCACCAGGGTATTTTGCAGGGCGGACTCAAGATTCTGATACTTTGCCACGCTATGGTCAAGTTCCGATAGTTTTCGCTTGAGTTCGCGGTTTTCCTGGAGGAGGGTCTCCAACTGTTCCGCCGCCTGCTCAAGCAACAGGTCGACCTGTAGTTTGGAATAGCCGCCGAAGAGGCTTGTCCTGATGGGGCTGCTTACCAGTTCAGCCGGGGTCAGCATGGCTCCCCGGTTGTGTTCGCCTCCCTGTCGCGGTTCATTCTGCATCTGATAGTCCACTTTATGCTCCTTCTTTTCCTGCGGCCGAGTCGCGCGGGGATTACCCTATTTGCCCAGTTCACGGGAGCGGTCTGCCGCGGCGTGAATCGCCCGCTGGACGATCTCTTCATAGGCGTGGGCACGCAGCGTTTCCAGCGCGGCGAACGTGGTACCTCCCTTGGAAGTGACCTGTTCCCGCAGAACGGCTGGCGCTTTGTTCGCCTGCAGCAGCAGTTGCCCCGCGCCGACCAGGGTTTGTCCCGCGAGGCGCTCCGCCAGCGGTTCCGGCAATCCCTCGGCGACGGCGGCTTTTATCATGCATTCGGTGAGATAAAAAAAGTACGCGGGCCCACTGCCGCTTAACGCGGTAACGGCGTCCATACAGGATTCCGGCACGACTTCGGCGATTCCCACGGCGTTGAAGATCGCCTTGCCGATCTCAATATCCCCGGGGCGGCATGTATCGCTGCAGGCCAGCGCGGCCGCACCCGCGCCGGCAAGGGCGGGCGTATTGGGCATGACTCTTAAAATCCGGGCGTCTTTGCCGAAGTAATTCCGCAGGACGGCAATGGATATGCCCGCCATGATGGAGATAACAAGAATATCGGCGGGTAGTTTGTCTAGAATCGGGCGTAGGGCATCTTCCAATTGCTGTGGTTTCACGGCCAGAAATAGCGTGTCACAGGCCCTGGCGAGTGCGGCGGGAGATGCTGCGCAAATCAGACCCCGTTCCCGGGCGGCGCTCATGCGTACCGGAAGCGGATCGTAGACAGACACCCTGTCGGCGCTCAAGAGTCCCTTGTTCAACACGCCGCCCAGAATGGCCTCTCCCATATTCCCATAACCCAAAAAACCGTAACGTCCTTCAAGACGCTGCATACAATTCTCCTTATCCAGTGCGGGATTCAAATCCAGTTTGCCGTCATCGCGAGCGCAGCGAAGCGATCCCGGCGTATTACAGA
>JAKLHG010000035.1 GCA_022710255.1 Candidatus Hydrogenedentota bacterium | reverse complement strand
AGAAATGCTCACTGATCAGATCCATGCTCTCCGAGCAGTTGGCAAGCACCATGCGATCCCAGTCTCCCAGTTCCCCTACTGCAATAAGCTTGATATCCGGATCCACGCTTCTCATCGCATCCGCGAAGTCATTGTGCTTCTTCACGAACTCGTCAGTCGACATATGCCCCAGCTGCCAGTCGCCGTACATTTCATTGCCTACCGCCCAGAACTTCACCTTCCAGGGTTCCGTGCGCCCGTTCGCGGCGCGTTTGGCGCCGTCGGGCGTGTCGGCCGCACCGGTGATGTATTCCACTTCCTCCGCCGCAGAAGCCACATCGCCCAACCCTGTGTTTAACGCGATAAACGGTTCGGTGTTGATCAGTTCACAAAAATGGAGGTATTCATGAATGCCCATGTCATTGTGTTCAATACCTGTCCATGCCGGGTTCTTACGCGGCGGGCGCTTGTCGCGGTCACCGATGCCGTCACGCCAGTTGTAGCCGCTGACGAAATTGCCGCCTGGCCAGCGGTACACCGGGGCGTCCAGTTCGCGCAGCAGCGCCAAAACGTCCTTGCGGAACCCGTCCACATTGTCCGCCGGCATCAGCGATACCGTGCCGATATGCACAGCCCCCTGTCCTGAACAGCGGATCGCCAGGCGGCCATCGCCCGCGTCTCCGCCTGCGGTGAAGGCAAACGTTTCCTTCGCAAAATCATCGGGGGATAGATCAAAAGCGGCAACGGCCTCCGCAGCCGGGCCGACGCCCCATTGGAGCGCCACTTCAACGCGGGCGTTTCCACCAGCGGATTTCACTACGATATAGCCGACATAGTCCCGCCCCTTTTCCAGGGCCAGCCTCGGGTGATAGATACCTCGTGCTTCCTCCGCGCCTGCAAGAGCGATAACCGGGTCATGGTCGCCCACAAAGGGTTCCACCGTATTCATGGTGACCGCATCGGCTGGACCGATAAGTTGCCAGGGAGAGGCGACCAGAATTTCATAAGGCACTCCGTCCCCTTCCCAGGATACCTTTTTGCCTTCATGCAGGTCCCAGCCGGACTGTTTGCCATCCACGGGGAAGAAGAACTTACGGTCCTCCAGCATCTCCGCCCAGATGCCGCCGTAAATGCATCGGCCGAGATGCTCGATGAACTGACCGTAGACGTAAGGGGAAATGGGCGCTTTGGTTTCCTGGACGTCAATCTGCACTGGTCCGGCAGTTGCCTCGCCACATCCGCTCACCAGCAGGACGGCCGCCAACAATAGCAATGAAAGCGTTTGGACATGTTTCATGACGAAGTTCCTTTCATGTGTTTTGTCTTCATCTCGCTATCAAACCTGATCGCAGTGTCTTGCGTTACACTGTTTCGGGTGATATAGTGCGCAACACCTCATCATAGCACTACACGATAGTTTTGAAACAACCAGCGAGTAGGGATACAGGTAACGTAGCGTAATTGACTGCCTGACAGTGCTTGTGACAGTATTCGATTCGGGTTTCATCGGTTATTTTGTTTGGGCGTATGCGGTCGATAGGAACGAAGATGTCGAAGAAGATATAATGCAGCCAGGCATGAATGTTACCTTTGAATCCTTCACACAACCCTGAGGAAGACACACATGGAAAAGAATTCCACAATCAACCGTCGTAGTTTTGTCAAAGGAATTGCGGCGGGCGGCGCGGGCCTGTTGGTTTTGCCCAGTGGCGCCCTGTTCGGTCAGACCGCGCCGAGTAATAAACTGAACGTGGCACTCATTGGCACCTGGGGCAGGGCTGAAGCGCATTATGATGGGCTGAAAAAAGAAAACGTGGTCGCGTTATGTGATGTAAATGAAGACCATCTCGCTTTCGCGGCAAAAACGTTTCCGGGCGCCAAAACATACGTGGATTGGCGGGAGTGCCTTGATCAGAAGGATATAGATGCGGTGGTGTGCTGTACCCCTGACAGCACGCATGCGTTCATCGGCGTCTGGGCAATGAACCGCGGATATCATCTTTACCTGGAGAAACCTTGCGGCCTCAGCGTCGAAGAGGCGCGGCTGGTGCGTGAGACCTATCTGAAAAATAAGGGGAAACTGGCGGTACAGCATGGCACCCAGCGGCACGCGAAGCCGAATTTCAACCGGGTCCGGGAACTTATTCAAGACGGGGTAATCGGCGAACTGGAATCGGCATGCGCCTGGGGGGACCGTCAACTCCGTAAACCGGGGTATCCGCCGGCGGCGGGGGAGCCGCCCAAATCGCTGCACTATGACCTGTGGATCGGGCCGTCTCCCCATCATCCCTACAATCCGGATTATTTTTCTGGCAGCTCAGGCATGAATTGCCTGCAGTGGAACATGTATTGGGATTTCGGCGCCGGCCAGGTCGGCGACATGGGAAGTCACACGATGGACCTTATCTGGAATGCCATCGATGCCAAACTGCCAGTTTCAGCCAAAGCGAGCGGTGAAGCCTTTAATCCGGAAGTGACGCCCGTGGAACTTACTATGACCTTCAACCTCCCGGCGAATGCGTGGCGTCCGGCCATTGAGGTTAGCTGGTACCAGGGCGGCGCCATGCCCCGCGCCCCCATGGAATGCGTTGACTTGGCGAAAATAGACCACGGCGCGATGTTCAAAGGCAGCAAAGGACACCTGATATGTTCCTTTGACGATCGGCTGATCCTTCCCTCCGATGACAGTGCGGACATGACCTACTACAAGCCGCGTCCGGAAGACCAACTGATCGCCCCCCTGGGTAATTTTCAGCAGGAATGGATTGATGCGTGTAAAGGCGACCTGAAAACATCCTGTGACCTGGAATACGGTGGCGACAAGATGGAAATGATGTTACTGGGGCTTGTCGCCTACCGGGTAGGCAAGGATCTCGACTATGACGGCGCGTCCGGCAGAGTCACCAATAGCGATGAGGCGAATGAACTTCTGCATCGTACCTATCGCCCCGGATGGGTGTTGAACGGATAATGAAGTGGCTTTGTGCCTTTGGTTCTTGAAATCAGATGCGTTTCAAGCGATGCGAAGCAGGCGGGAGGAGTCTTTAAAGATCATGCCTGTCTGTTTCATTTTAATGCAGAACCATGGCATACTAATGGCGCGCGGCCCTATTCCAAGGCAGGGCCAGGAAACCGAGTCAAAAAAATCAAGGAGGGTCCCCTTATGAATGGTATGCGTACACCCTTGCAGTTGATTCTTCCCGCAGTTGCAACCGTCCTGTTGGCCATGTCATTTGCTTGTACTGAGGAATCGAAGGAAGGCGCCATGCAAGTACATCCCTATAAAACAGCCCTGATTACCCGGTGGGGACAAGAAGTAACGCCGGAAAACGCCTGGACCGAATACCCACGTCCCCAAATGGCGCGGGAAAATTGGCAGAACCTGAACGGGTTATGGGACTACGCCATTACCCAAGATGACGTTGCGGCCGCGCCGGAAGCATGGGCCGGGAAAATCCTGGTGCCTTTCGCCCTGGAATCCCGGCTGGGCGGCGTGCAGCGGTTGCTGCAGCCCGAAGAGGCAGTATGGTATCGCCGCTCCTTTGAAATCGCCGATGTCGTGGAAAAGCGGACCCTCCTCAATTTCGAAGCGGTAGACTATCGTTGTGAAATCTGGGTGAATGGCACATCCGTGGGTAAACACCAGGGTGGTAACACCCCCTTCA
The DNA here is from genome assembly GCA_022710255.1 of Candidatus Hydrogenedentota bacterium. Classification (GTDB taxonomy): domain Bacteria; phylum Hydrogenedentota; class Hydrogenedentia; order Hydrogenedentales; family CAITNO01; genus JAAYBJ01. The sequence goes on along the minus strand of JAKLHG010000035.1, from coordinate 10,350 downwards.
GCATCGATATCACAAACGCTGTGCAACAGGGGAGCAATGAACTCATCGTCCGCGCGGAAGATGAAACCGGCGGCTGGCAGTTGCGCGGGAAACAGGTGCTGGAAAACAAAGGCATCTGGTATACCCGCGTGTCGGGTATCTGGCAGACCGTATGGCTGGAGCAGGTGGCCCCTTCTTACATCGAAGACCTTACCCTTGACACCGACGCCTCTTCGGGAACAGTGAAGGTTGCGGCGAAGGTCAACGGCCCCGTCGAGGGCGCCGCGCTTCGCGTGACCATGAAAGACGGGGAAACAATCGTGGCGGACATGAAAGGGGAGGCATCCGGACTGACCCTTCAGGTGGAATCGCCGAAACTCTGGACGCCGGACACGCCTCACCTGTACGCCCTTGATATTGAACTGCTGGACGGCGCCGGGACAGTCCTGGACCGGGTGTCCTCCTATACCGGTATCCGCACGGTGGGCAAGATGCGCGATGCGGAAGGTCACCTGCGCTTTACCCTGAACGGTGAAACCATTTTTCACTGGGGGCCCCTGGACCAGGGTTGGTGGCCCGACGGTCTGCTGACCCCGCCGTCGGATACGGCAATGCGCTACGATATCGAGTATTTGAAAGCCTCCGGTTTCAACATGATCCGCAAGCACATCAAGCGGGAACCGCGCCGGTATTACTATCATTGCGACCAACTGGGCATGATGGTATGGCAGGACCAGCCCAGCGGCGGCGAGAACCCGCGCTGGGTGTTCATGAGTCCGAAGCCGAAAGACGCGGAGTGGCCGGACGACGCCCATCAGCAGTATCTGCTGGAACTGGGGTGCATGATGGACACGCTGAAGAACCATCCTTCCATCGTCGTCTGGGTGCCCTTCAACGAAGCCTGGGGGCAGCACCGTTCCGTGGAGGTGGGTAACTGGGTGGCGCAACGCGACCCCAGCCGGTTGGTCAATATCGCCAGCGGCGGCAACTTCTTCCCGGTGGGCGATGTTGCCGACGCTCATGCGTATCCGGATCCCAAATTCCCCTTCGAGCCGGGCCGCTTTGACGCGTTCATCAAGGTGGTGGGTGAGTTCGGCGGCCACGGGTTCCCGGTGGACGGCCATCTCTGGAACTCTGATCAGAAGAACTGGGGCTACGGCAAAAAACTGCCGGAATCGCTGGACGAATATAAAGCGCGTTTTCGCGGCACCCTGGAACAGTTGAACCAGCTGCGCCAGGAAGGCATCGCGGCGGGCGTATATACCCAGACCACGGACGTGGAAATCGAAATCAACGGCCTGCTTACGTATGACCGCGAAGTGGCCAAGATCCCCCCAGAAGAACTGGCCGGAATGTGCCGCGAACTGCTGCCCGAACTCTCCGGCGGAACAAAATGAAATGCGAATCGGCTGGCATGTCGTACGGTGAGTGGTAATGAAATACTGATGCGGGCAGGTCGTTGGCGTATTGACACGTCCGGCAGTTTATGCCATACTAATTTTGACGGGTTTTGCCAGGCGAACCCACGCGTTGTTTTTAACGGAGATACAGAGCATGATTCGCATCGTGGAAGCGAAAGCGCATGACGACTACACCGTGTCCCTGGTTTTTGAGGACGGTGTTCAAGGCGTTGTTGACCTGTCGCATCTCAAGGATAAAGGGCTGTTTCATGCCTGGTCCGATAAAACGTTTTTTTTGTCTTTGCAACTAGGCGGCGACGGCGCGCTGAGGTGGGGAGAGGACATTGAGATTTGCCCGGATGCTTTGTACTTGCGTGTTACGGGCAAAACTCCTGAAGACCTTTTTTCGATTCCGATACCTGAGACAACCCATGCCTGAACTCTGCCGCTTTTTTGGTGTCGTGATCAAGATGTTTCACGACGACCATAACCCGCCCCATTTCCATGCCTTTTATGGCGAAGACGATGCTATTTTTGATATCCGGCACGTAAGTCTCCTGAAAGGAAAATTGCCGCCGCGTGTGCTGGGGTTTGTAACCGAGTGGGCCGCGATGCATCAGAACGAACTGCTCGACCGCTGGCAATGCGCGCAAGCGGGTGAGGCATTACAAGGGATTGATCCCCTTGAGTAGCCTGTTGTCATCCTGGTTGACCACAATGTGTTGTTGCCCTGCAGGGAATTTATGGCGCACCTGGGAAGGTATGCCTACTTAAGCGAAACTTGTTGCTTCACCTATGGCGATAGGTGGTTTAGTCGAACAACAAGAACCCTGTTTGACATGAACGGCGTTAAGCTTCTCTATCAGTCAATTCTTGGGACACGGCCATAACAACCCATCCCCATAGAAGTGAAAATGCCATGAAGGACGAAGAAAAGACCCGTTATAGCCGCCTCTATCGGGACGGTCTGCTGGAGAATACACTGCCGTTTTGGTTTCCCCGGTGCGTTGACACGGAGCATGGCGGTTTCTTTACCGCCCTCGACCGGGACGGCACCGTCATTGACACGGACAAAAGCGTCTGGCACCAGGGGCGCATCTCCTGGCTGCTGGCAACGCTTTACACTACTGTAGAGCCGCGCCCGGAGTGGTTGGCGTGGTCCCGTTCCGGCATTGAGTTCCTCCGGCGGCATGGGTTCGACGCCGACGGGCGCATGTTCTTTCAGGTGACGCGGAACGGGCGCCCATTGCGCAAGCGACGGTACGTGTTCAGCGAGGCCTTTGCGGCCCTCGCCTTCTCCGCCTATGCCGTCGCGTCGGGGGATGAGAAGGCCGCAGTGCAGGCCCGTGACATCTTCGACAGTTTCCTGCGCTATACCACGACGCCGGGGTTGCTGCCGCCCAAGGGCATCGTGAAAACACGCGCGGCCAAGGGCCTTGCCCAGCCCATGATTACCATCAACGTGGCCCAGCAGCTGCGCGACACCGTGGGCGACCCCGGTTACTGCACCGCGCAAATCGACCGTTGTATTGCCGAGATTCACAGGGATTTTCTCCACCCTGAAATGGAATGCGTTCTGGAAACTGTGGGACCGAACGGGGAGTTCCTGGACCATTTTGACGGGCGCATGGTGAATCCCGGGCACGCCATCGAGGCCGCATGGTTCATTTTGCATGAAGCGCGCCTGCGTGACGGCGATCAGGAACTCACGGCGCTGGGCTGTCAAATGCTCGACTGGATGTGGGCGCGCGGTTGGGACCAGGAGTACGGCGGCCTCTTGTATTTTATCGATGTCAAAGGTCTGCCCGTGCAGGAATACTGGCATGACATGAAGTTCTGGTGGCCCCACACGGAGGCCATAATCGCCACCCTGCTGGCCTGGCACCTCACGGGCGATGAAAAATACGCGGTCTGGCACCGGCAGGTCCACGACTGGGCGTACGGGCATTTCCCCGACCCCGACTACGGGGAATGGTACGGCTACCTGCACCGTGACGGCAGCGTGTCCGTGCCCCTGAAGGGGAATATGTGGAAAGGAAATTTTCACCTGGGACGCATGCAGTGGTATTGCTGGCGACTGCTGGAGGGCAGACCGCCAGGGAAACCGCTTGTACCGGCGCGAACAAAGGAGGAATGAATGCCGTCTGATCGCAGTGGCCGCATTAAGATTCAGGCCTGTTCCCGTGTGAGGCTTGTCACGGTATGCCTCACGGTACTGTTGCTTTCATTCCCCTTGACGGCGGCCCAGTTGCACTGGGAGGCACTTCCGCCCCTGCCAAACGCGGACGGTGTCGCGGGGCCTTTTGTGGGGGTGCACGGCGACGCGCTTATTGTAGCGGGCGGCGCCAACTTTCCGAAACCCGTCTGGGAAACGGAAAAAACTTTTTATGACGATATTTATGTCTTGCTTCGTGAGATGAAGGACGGTAAAACGGTCTGCCGCTGGGTTACAGGATTCCATCTTGACCGGCCCATCGCCTATGGCGCTTCCGTTTCCACCGACCGGGGTGTGGTCTGTATCGGCGGAAACGACGCCTCGCGGGTCTACGCGGATGTTTTTCTGCTGCGCTGGAATCCGGAAACGCAATCGGTTGAGCGGGAATCCCTGCCGTCCCTGCCCGGGCCCTGCTCCAACGCCTGCGCGGCCGTTATCGGAAGCCGGGTCTATCTGGCCGGAGGGACTTCCGGTCTGGACCTAAAGACGGCGGTCTCTGATTTCCTTTGTCTTGATCTTGGGAGTGCGCATCCAGTATGGGAATGCCTGCCTTCCTGTCCGGGGCCGTCCCGGGCTTTTGCCATTGCCGCCGCGCAAAACAACGGCGTGGACGATTGTGTTTACCTTTTCAGCGGTCGTCGTGTGAACGAAAACGGCGAAACGGAGTTTCTGAAGGACTCCTGGGAATTCAATCCCGCCCGCTATCATGGAAATGATGGCCGCGTATCCTGGCGGCACCGTGCTGACGCTCCGCGTTGTGTTATGGCGGGCACGGGAATCACGATTGGCCAGAGTCACATCTTTATCCTGGCCGGGGCGGATGAGAAGCATTTCCATGAGGCGGATGCGCTCAAGGATGCCCATCCCGGCTTCCCGAAGGGGGCCTTTGCCTACCACACCATTACCAATACCTGGATCAGCGCCGGTGCCACACCGGCAAACCAGGTGACCACTACGGCCGTGCGGTGGGGACGGGATACGGTCAAGGACCCCATTATTCTTGCGAGTGGCGAGATGCGGCCCCGGGTACGCACGCCGAAGGTGTGGCGAATCACACCCATTCCGGGCGCCGAGCATTTCGGCCGGGCGGATTTCTCCGTGCTGGGCCTGTATCTGGCGGGCATGCTTCTGGTGGGGGTATTTTTCACGTTCCGTAACAAGAATGCCGATGATTTCTTCCGGGGCGGCCAGCGGATTCCCTGGTTTGTCGCGGGGATGAGTATTTTCGCCACCATGCTGAGTTCCATCACCTTCATGGCTATTCCGGCCAAGTCCTATGCCACCGACTGGATGTATTTTCTGGTGAACATGACGGCGGTGGCGATTGCGCCCGTGGTGATCCTGTTTTTCCTGCCCTTTTTCCGGAATATCGACGCCACGAGCGCTTACGAGTACCTTGAGAAACGTTTTAACCGCTTGGCCCGGTTGTTTGCCAGTGCCTCCTTCACTTTGTTTCAGGTGGGGCGGATGGCGGTGGTCCTGTACCTGCCCGCCCTGGCTCTGGCGGCCATCACCCCCCTGTCGGAACAGCAGAGCATTCTACTCATGGGTGTGCTGAGCATTGTTTACTGCGCCATGGGCGGTCTGGAAGCCGTGGTATGGACCGATACCCTTCAGAGTTTTGTGCTGCTGGGCGGGGCCCTGTTTAGTCTAATACTGGTTGTGATGCAGGTGGACGGCGGCTTGGCGGGTTTCTGGCACACTGCCATAGTAAACGACAAACTGCATTTCGCCACGCTCGATTTTTCTGCGCAGAGTTTCGCTACCACCGTTTTGTGGGTGGTGGTGCTGGGTGGGCTTGGACAAAGCCTCGTGCCCTACGCGTCCGATATGGCGGTGGTGCAGCGGTACATGTCGGTACCGGATATGGGCCGGGCGAAAAAAGCCATCTGGACCAACGCTGTGGCGGTTATTCCCGCCTCGCTGCTGTTTTTCGGCATGGGTACGGCCCTGTACGTTTTTTATGCGAACCATCCGGACCGGCTCGACCCCACCTTCAAGACCGATGCCATCTTCCCGCTCTTTATTGCACGGGAACTTCCTGCCGGTATCGCCGGGCTTGTTGTGGCTGGGATTTTCGCCGCAGCCCAGTCCACCATCTCCACCAGCATCAACAGCATGTCCACCGCTGTCGCCACGGACTTTGTAAAACCTTTAAACCTGATCAAGACGGATCGGGGCTACCTGTTCCTCGGCCGGGCGCTCACGGTGCTGTTCGGTACGGCCGGTGTGCTCCTGGCCCTGCTCTTCGCCTCGTCGGACATCATGTCGCTGTGGGACCAGTTCATGAAAATTCTCGGTCTTTTTGGCGGCGCCATGTGCGGCCTGTTCTGTCTGGGCATCTTCACGACCCGCGCGAACAGCATCGGCGCGATCATCGGCGCGCTGGCGGGAGCGGGGGGGCTCTTTCTCGTGCAGCGGTATTCAAACGTTCATCTGCTGTTGCATGCTTTCGTAGGCGTAGCCTTGTGTTGTGTAGTGGGTTATGCCGCAAGCCTGTTGTTCCCCCCCATGAAACGCTCAATCGAAGGGTTGACCATCTATACGCTTCGTGATGCTGAAAAGATAGTCCTGGAAAAGACTAAGATGTAAGGTGCGCCTACCTTTTACGGAGAAAAGCCAATGTCAATTGTAAAAGAAGTCCTGAATCAGGCGATGATTCCCGTTCCAGAATGGACGGCACATACCTGTGGGATTGTGTCGTCTGTCGTATTGTTCCTTATCGGTGTTATGCAAGGGGCGGTATCCGAGGATAACTGGAGGCTGGAAGCGCAGCAACGCATTGAGCAGATTCGAAAATCTGATGTGACGGTTTGCGTGACGGATACCGCCGGGAAGCCCGTGTCCAGTATCCCCGTGCATGTCGCCATGACACGGCACGCCTTTCCCTGGGGTACCTGCGTAAAGGGGGGACATATTACGGGACAGTCGCCTGAGGATGCGACCTACCGGGAAAAACTGGTCGAATTATTCAATTGCGCCGTTCTGGAAAATGAATTAAAGTGGAATGCATGGCATGGGGCGTACGGCCCGGGTTTTAACCGCGAGAACACAGAGGCGGCACTAAAGTGGCTCAAGGAAAGGGCCTTTCGCATCCGGGGGCATTGTCTGGTGTGGCATGGATGGGAAAATCTGCAACCTTGGGGAGCATCGCTTGCCGACGATTTGCCGGACCTGCGGCGGCGGATACTCGAGCATATTGATGAATTATCCGAATTTACCCGGGACTACGTGGACGAATGGGATGTCGTCAATGAACCGGTAAATGTTAACGAGGTGCTCACGGTACTGGGCGAAGAGGTCCTGGCGATGTGGTTTCAGCGCGCCCGCGCGGCGCTGCCGGATTCCTGCCGACTGTTCATCAACGAATATAACATTGTGGAACCTTTCAGTGCCGGCAAGCGGGATGACTATGAAGCGATTATCCAGGCATTACTTGACGCGAAGGCGCCCTTGGAAGGAATAGGATTTCAAAGCCACTTTCACCTCCCGCCCGAGTCGCCCGTTGAGGCGCTGCAGACCTTTGACCGCTTTGCCCGCTTCGGGCTGCCCATAGTGGTTACGGAGTTTGATGTGAATACCAAGGATGAGGACCGGCAGGCGCAATTCACACGTGATTTCCTCACCGCCGCGTTCAGTCATCCCTCTTGCACCGGCTTTGTCTTCTGGGGATTCTGGGAAAGCGCCCACTGGCGTCCCGATGCCGCCCTATTCCGGAAGGATTGGTCGGAGAAGCCGAATCTCCGTGCCTATCGCGACCTGGTTTTTAACGAATGGTGGACTGACGAAACAGGCCCTACGAACGAGAACGGGAAATTTGCTCTGCGGGCGTTTAAGGGAACTTACCGGATTACCGTTGGCACCCGGGAAAGAACCGTGGAGATTGAGACTGATAAAAAAATAGTCGAGATTGAGATGTAAGATATGCTGCTTTTTATGGGCGCTTATAGCGATTCCGTTGGCAAAAATTTATGAGTTCTGAAAATACTGGGAGCGCCGCCATCTCTGGCGGCTAGCAAGGGCAAGATAGACTACAATGTTATCCTTGCCGGCAAGGATGCCAGCGTTTCCAGTAGTGTAATAGTCTGATGGTTGCGCTCGAGGCGCCTCTTCTTCCGTGCGAAGTTCCGGACGAAGCGTAGTTACTTAAATGGTACACAACAACGTCTCGATCTTGGAATAAATAGGAAGCTGACCTGTGAAAACCTGTTTTATTTCTGTCTGTCCGATGATTTGGGTGATAGGTATTCCCGCAATAATTACATGGCATCAAGGTATACCTTCGGCAGCAGGCGCCATTGAAGCCATAGAAAGTTCTATGTGCCAACCAACCATGTTCTATGCCGACAGTGACCATGGCACGCCTTTTGCCAAGGACCCGGATGTGGTGCGCTTTGGCGGGCGGTATCTCCTGTATTATTCCATACGGATGCCCGGACAAATCGGTATTGGCATCGCTGAGAGCGACGACCTGACCCAATGGCGCAAGGTCGGGGAACTGGAACCGGCCGCCGACTATGAACGGAAAGGCGTTGCCGCGCCGGCCGCGCTGGTACATGAAGGGAAGGTGCACCTCTTTTACCAGACCTACGGGAACAAGGAGAAGGATGCCTTGTGCCACGCTGTTTCCGAAGACGGACTCCGCTTTGAACGGAACACCACCAACCCAATCTTCGCGCCGACAGGCAGCTGGACCGTGGGACGCGCCATTGATGCGGATGTTTACATTGAGGGCGATACGGCGTTCCTGTATGGTGCCACCCGTGACCTGCAGATGAAACGGCAGATGCTGTTTGTCGCTACCGCGCCGGTGGCGGCGGGATTCAATCGAGACAGTTGGACGCAACGCTGCAATGCGCCTATTCTCAAGCCGGAATTACCCTGGGAAACGAACTGTATCGAAGCACCATCCGTGCTTAAACGCGAGGGGTGTTTCTTCATGTTCTATGCCGGGGGCTACAACAACGACCCGCAGCAGATCGGTGTGGCGGTATCCGAGGATGGCATTGCCTGGGAAAGACTTTCAGACAAACCGTTATTGCCTAACGGCCCGGAAGGCTCGTGGAATTACAGCGAATCTGGGCATCCTGGTGTTTTTGTGGATGATAACAGTGAGATCTGGCTCTTTTTTCAGGGGAACAACGACAAGGGGAAAACCTGGTACCTGTCGAAGATGCGGGTGGCTTGGGACGATGAAGACCTGCCGTATCTGATAGGACCGGAAGACGGCCATGAGTTTCATCTGGTGCGGATACGGCAACTGTAAGCGATCATGAATCCCATCTTACCAGACATCCTGAATCCACTTCGTCGGCCTTTCACAATGTATCCGGGAACCAGTTGAAACGAGTTTTTTCTTTTTGTCGTTTTGAGTGGATCATAAATAAGGTTGACAGTACGTATGCTAACGGCTGTATACTGTATGCAGGAGATGTTGCATATGCCTTTACTACAAGTTCGTGGATGTCCGGAAGATTTATATAAGAAGGTTGCCCTGGTTGCAAAACGGCAGAATCGTACGATAGCCCAGCAGGTGGTGGTATTGCTTGAGAAGGGGTTGGGCCAGGAGGAATCCAACCGGGAGCGTCGTCAACGGCTGCTTCGTGCGCTTGAGGCGTGCAAAGTGCCGGGGAAAGCGCAAGCGATAGACGCGTCCGAATTTGTTCGCGAGGACCGTGACCGATGAACGTTGTCCTGGATGTCAGCGCTACCATGGAGATCCTTCTTCAGAAAGAAAAGAAAGACCTTTTCGGCGGTCACATCGCGGAGGCTTCCTGGGTGATTGCGCCTGATCTGTACGTTTGTGAACTTTCCAACGTAGTGTGGAAGTATTACCGGTCAAAAGCCGCTTCCAAGGCGGATTGCATTGCCTGGGCGGAGCGGGGCATTGCGCTGATTGACGATTTCATGGACAGCCGTGAACTTTGGCAGGAAGCGCTTGGCGAGGGGATTAAGTATGCCCATTCCGTTTATGACCTGTATTATGCCGTTCTGGCCAGAAGAAACAATGCTGTTCTGCTTACCACCGACAAGACATTGGAGGCATTGTGCAGAAAGATGAAGATAGCATGCCGCTTTTAGCCGCTGGCCTCTCCAACCTCAGATTTTCTGACGTCGTCGGAAACTCACACGGCATCGGTAAACAAGCATAGAGACGGAGCTAAAAAGGATTGATAACGAAGTAGCCCGTTGCCCTGTCATTCGATATCGTATCTTGGTAAGCAGACGCCATAATCACCGAGGAGTAAATTTTCTTATGAAACTGTCTCTTACACTGAATCTGTTCCTTTTCCTATCCGTATACATTGCAGTGGGATGCGCGGTGAGCATCGCCGAACCCATCGGCACGCCCCTCTACACGCAGGGGGAGCACGGCTACCATACGTATCGCATTCCCGCGCTGGTCGTGACGAAGCAGGGGACGGTGCTCGCCTTTTGCGAGGGGCGCAAGACATCCGGGGGCGACAGCGGCGATATCGCCATCCTGCTGCGGCGTTCCGAAGATAACGGCGATACCTGGAGCGAACAGCAGGTGGTTTGGGACGATCCCGGCAACACGAGCGGCAATCCCTGCGCCGTAACAGATCGGGACACGGGTGTCATCTGGCTGTTGATGACCTGGAATCGGGGTGATGACCATGAGAATGACATCATTGCCCTGCGCAGTAAGGATACCCGGCGCGTATTTGTTACGCATTCGGAGGATGACGGCCAGACATGGAGCCCTGCAAAGGAGATCACGTCAGAGGTGAAACA
>JAKLHG010000349.1 GCA_022710255.1 Candidatus Hydrogenedentota bacterium | reverse complement strand
CCCGTCGAAGGTGAAGCCCCGATAGAAGGTGAAGGGGAAACGCCCGTCGAAGGTGAAGCCCCGATAGAAGGTGAAGGAGAAAGCCCTGCAGAAGGGGAAGTCCTTGTCGAGGGCGAAGGGCCAGTTGAAGGCGAAGGGGAAAGCACAGCGGAAGGCGAAGAGGAGCCCATTTATGATTGCCCGCCAGACACGATATACGCCCAATCAGCGACGGACCCGGGGATAACGGAGTATCTGCCTGCGTATTACTTAAGCAACGACGGTGTGCGTCCCCGCGTCTGGGAGAATTTATACACCGCGTCATCCGTATACCTGGCCGACACTATTTACGATGTACATTGGTGGGGTGTTGAGGTGGATGATGGCGGGTTGCCCTGTGATGTCGCACTCACTTCATTTATCATCGATATCGCTAACAAAACCTACACCCCCATAAGAAGTTACACGGTGGATGTCGACAGAACCCCGGCCAATTTTACCATTACGGTTGACAGTGTGGAATTACCGGTATATTCCTATACAGCCATGTTGCCCACCCCCTGCACCGTTTCGAATACCACACCGAGTTTCATCAACATCCGAAAGAATGGTTCCGTGCAGCCCGGATGCTCTTTCGGCTGGCTCAACACGGCTTCAGGTGGGGAGGATATGTGGCTGGACCACGCTGCAGGAGTGACGGATCAACCGGAATGGATACAGGATAACCTCGCGTTTTGTCTTACCAATACGGGTGCTCCCCAAGATCCCGGTGAACGCTTCGCCATTAACATCAAGCGGACAGCGGAAGGGGATTTGAGTTACACGCCCGGCGAAGAGGTTACAATCACGTTGCGGCTGGAACAGTATGGTAAAGGTGATGTATCAGCGTTGACACTCAAGGAACAGCTGCCGGAAGGATGGATGTACCGAGGAATGGCTTCAGGCAACCTTCCTGATGAATATCCTGCCGGCGGCGCCTCTGGAGAACTTGTATTTTCATGGAATACGGAGCCCGAATTCCCCTTCGAGATCAGTTATCTTGCCATGGCGCCGGTCAGTGATGAAGTGCAATTGTTTACAGGAGTGGCATCCTATCCGGTGTTGGGCAAGACGTTCTTTTCCAATGAAGTGCAGACCCGGTTCCGGCGTTACCAGACTATTCTGGCCACGGACCGTGTAATCGATAAGAAGTACTATGCTTCAGGTCAGGTGTTGGATGTCACCATTCCCTTTCAGCGCTTTGGCATGGAAATGCCGCTGGTGCTCGGTTATGTTGAAATTCTACCCGATGGCTGGGTATTTAAGGAAGTCGTGGAAAGCGATGGGATAGAACCGGAACTATTTCCGAAGGCGAACGCAACAGGCACGCTTGAATTCGCCTGGTTTTCACCTCCGCCCATGCCGGGATCGTTCACCTATCGTGTTTACGCGCCCGGTAATGCCGCCGGCCTGGCGCGTTTTCATGGGTATGGCCTGTATCGTTTTACGGATATTCAATTTGTTACCGCGCGGGTTGAGACCGTTCTTCCGCGCATTCAGGGTGCGTAACAGCGGGTGCCGTCCCATACTACCCGCAGTATATAAGATGGGAAGTGAAAACTTTAACAGAATAAGCGGAACATGAAAACAAGGCCGTCGGCATCGTTCCGCGGAATAACGCGACAGGCAAGGCCGGGGCACATGGGGAGCTTACCATGATAAAAGGAAAACCAGTGAATACATTAATGAAAATGACGCTAGTTCTTGTCAGTCTGATTGGGCTCTGCCCGTGGGGATATGCGCAGGAAGAGGCGGTCCGCATTGACTCCCCCTTCAGTACGGACCCGCGCACGCGGATTGCCGTGCCTCCCTTTGCCGTGGCGGACCCGCAACTGGCGCCGATAGCGCAGGAAATGACGCAGGTACTTGCGGACGACCTTGAATTTTCCGGCCTGTTCATAATCCTGCCGGCTTCCCAGTACCCGGCAGGCTTTACGGGCCTGCCGGCGGATGTGGGCGGCCTCGATCTACCTGCATGGCTGGCCGTCCGGGCGGAGAATCTCGTGTATGGGTATATATATCTCGAGGGTAATACACTGGTCGCGCAATTCCGGTTGTTTGATTTGTATTCCAGTACCCAGCTCTACGGGCAGGAAGTGCGGGTGGATCGGGTTCATTACCGGTTGGCTGTCCATCGTTTTTCAGAGGAGGTCATACGCCAAGTGGACGGCGTGCCGGGCGTTGGCACCTCGGAAATCTTTTTTGCGGGCCTCTCCGGAGCGAACGTCAAGGAAATTTATGTTGCCGATTATGACGGCGCGAATGTCCGCAAACTGACCAGCCATCAGTCCCTTTCCATCATGCCGGAGGTGTCTTCTGACGGCGGCAGTATCGCCTACCTGTCCTATAAGGACCGTTATTGTTTCTTGTACGTTTTTGACCGCGCCAGCGGCGGATCCCATGCCCTTTCCAAGGAGGTGGGCCTTAACAGCGCCGCGGGATGGGTTCCCGGAGGGCAGCGCCTGGCGATGACCTTGAGCAAGGACGGCAACGCGGAAATTTATCTGCGGGATAAGAACGGCGGCAATTCCGTCCGTCTCACCCAAAACAAGGAAGGCGACACTTCGCCTTGCTTTTCTCCTGACGGCGGGCGTATCGCTTTTGTCAGTGACCGGGCGGGGCGGCCCCAGATTTATGTCATGAATGCGGACGGGTCGGGCCAGACGCGCGTGTCCTTTCACGGCGGCGCAGCGTATGACCCGGCCTGGTCGCCGGATGGGAAGATGATTGCTTTCGTGTCCTCCGCTTCGGGAGAGGGATTTGAAATATATGTCATGGGCGCCGATGGTTCGAATCCCGCCCGGCTCACCAACACCAGCGGGGTGAATGAAGCGCCCAGCTGGTCTCCCGACTCCCGGCATATTGCATTTTCATCCACGAGAAACGGACGGCCTGAACTCTGGACGGTCACGTTAAGTACGAAAATGGAACGGTCCATTTCCCGTATCAACATGAGTGCCGAAGGCCCGTCATGGGGGCCTCGCCGCAAATGACGGGAACCAAGGGGTATTTCTGTGCGGCAGGCGTCGCCCTTGGTCTGGCTTGGTGTGCACAACGCGCGTGATTTTTTCATATGAAGCATCTATCTTCCCCCGAAGGAGGAATGCCCGGGTGCGAGCCACGATGCATGAACGTCTTCAAAAATATGCGTTTACAATATATATAACTTGGTAAAACAGCCCATAAAGACGCGGGTATTTCCGCCACGGCCGGCTTGCGGTGGTTCAGCGTATGGTGTTTAAAACATCCAGGATCTATAGGACAAAAAGTTGCTTCTTCGCGTGTTTCCTCGGGGTGACCTGTTTCGTGTCGGCGGTGCACGGTGATGTAATCGTTCTGAGCAACGGTGATACGTTGTCCGGGACCTTTTCCCGGATTCGCGACAATACGCTTGTCTTCCGCACCTCCCTTGAGGGACAGATGATGACACTCCTGGATAATGTGCGCACCGTTTCATCCGGAACTCCGTTCTATATAGGCCTTATGAATGGACAGGCGCACTACGGCAGGTTTGGCGTGCGGGAGGGCGTCCAGGTGATTCTGCCCCTCGATGGCGGAGCGCCGGTGCCGGTGCGCCTGAACGACATCAAGGAAACCTTGCCTATACCCACGCCGCCTTCGGGCACCGAGGCCGCCGGGAACGATGAATATTCGTTAACACCCCTTTCCGAAACCCCATGGCCCGGCAGCTTGGAAATGCCGAAACAGCCCTCGTTAAATCTTACTGTGCCGCATCTTGACAAAAGTGGAGGTGCGGGTGGTGCGCCCGCCACGCTTCAGTTGTCCGGAAAGTCGCTTGAAGCGGGGGAAACTGCCGACAACGGGAGTGGTGTTTCCCAAAGATCGGCTGATGTGAGTCTCGAAGGGGATTTGCCAAAGGGATTGAATCGGCAGGAAACGCTGTCCCTGAATCCCTATTCTCCATCACTACAGGAGCACCCGTCCTCTCCGGGGCCGGAGGGCGACCCGGTTTTTTGGGACCGGCCGGAACGGGGGCGTTTCCCGTCAAACGCCCGACTCAGGGTAACCTTTTTTGGGGAGGATACGGGTTTAAACCCTCTTGATGGTGTTTCACGCAAAAGCCCGAAAACACAGGATAAGCTGCCTGTCCTTTCCGTAAAGCCCCGTCTGCGCCTGCGGTATTCTGAAACCGGCTATTCTCTGGATAAGGCTTTGTGATGATTCTGGCTGACCGGCATGAGAATATGCGTCTGGCACCCATTTTATGATACAGTTAAGCGTTTAATTGGTGGGAGTTTAACCTATGAAAAAGTCAATAGAGAAAATAGTGTCTCAGGCCTTGACCGAAGATATCGGCGAAGAGGACCTGACTACCAATACGACCGTACCCCGTGATTTGCGCTGTCGGGCTCGCTTGTTTTCCAAGGATGAAGGTATTCTCAGCGGCATGAAGCCGTTTCGATGCGCTTTCGAATTAATGGAAGCCGACATTCAGGACTACAAAGCCATGGAAGACGGGGCGCCCTTCGGTAAGGGAGATTTGCTCGCGGAATTTACCGGCAATGCCCAGGCGGTGCTGACCGCGGAGCGTACCGCCTTGAATTTTGTGCAGCGGCTGTCTGGTGTTGCCACGCTTACAGCGCAGTTTGTTGAAAAGGTTCAGGGGTTGCAGTGCAGGATCTGCGGCACGCGCAAAACAAGTCCCATGATACGCCAACTGGAAAAGCA
>JAKLHG010000348.1 GCA_022710255.1 Candidatus Hydrogenedentota bacterium | reverse complement strand
CGTGAAGCCACAAAAAACAGCGCCCTGCACGGTCTTTCGACCAACGCAGGGCACATATCTGAAACCTCCGGCACTCGCCAACGCGACGGTTTGCTGGAGCGCGGTATCTGGCTCCCCGCGTCCGAAAGATTCACGAACTTTTTCGATCTGGTCTTCTGGATTGACCTTTCGAGACTGCACAAGGGCGAGTTTTTCGTATCGGATATTGAATCCGCGGGCACCGAACCTACTCCGACCCACAGAGAAGCGATCGTACCGTTTGTCAATCCGGTGAAACAGGCGTTCATTTTCAAAGACCTTCTCGAACAAGGTACTTGCGCCACCCAAGCAGACTTGGCCAAACATCTGGGTATGTCGAGAGCACGAGTCACTCAAACGCTCAATTTGCTGAAGCTCGCACCAGTAATCCTTGACATTTTGCTGAACCTGCCGGATGACCAAATCCACCTCTTCTCTGAAAGACGCCTGCGCCCCATCACTCAGATTACATCTCACAAAAGGCAGACGCACGCATTCAGGAAATTGCGCACGGATCTTACCGGATGAAGTTTGTCTCGAATGGACACTTTATTCACTCTCATCGGGCGCCCACGCTCGCGGACTGCGTACATCCTTGCTGAAACGGAAAAACAAGTGAAGAAGATCGATCTTCTCCTCCCGAGAGAAGCGCTTGTCCAAAGTCTCGAGTAGATGTCCTATTTCTTGCTTCACGCGGACTCTGGGCTTCTGACGTCCGGAGATGGCGTGGCCAACCCTGTTGCTGCGACGTTTTCCTGCCTTTGCGCCCGGTAATGGATTAGGCGGCGAAGATGGTGATGTGGTGGTAAACGATTTGAGAAGGGCCTTCAGGCGCTCGTTTTCTTTGCAGATATTCTGGAGTTCGTTCTTGTCAGAACAATTTGTTCAACGCTTTTCAGCTGTATTCGCTGGCCGCAACGTGCGGTTGTCTTATTCTGGCCAAGACTGAGAAACCCACGACAAAGCGATTTTGTTGGCTAGAATTCCGCGCCATAGTATAATGACTTTGCGCTCTAGACACCTTTTATCAATCCGGAAAATGAAACGGGATCACAATGAACAAACGAGATTTGAGAGAGCTCGTCGCGGAAGGTGAATCTGACCGAATAGAGTTCAAGAAGAGTACGGGGCAACGCACCGAAGCCGTCAAAGCAGTCTGTGCCATGCTGAACGGGCATGGCGGGTTCGTTCTGTTCGGTGTAACGGACAAAGCCAAAGTTGTTGGCCAACTTGTGGCGCCAACCACGCTTGAAGACATTGCCGCGGAGCTTCGTAGAATTGAGCCTCCAGCTTTTCCCGATATTGAAACCGTGAACGTTGGAAAAGGTATCGCTGTAATTGTACTCAGCGTACCCGGAAGCGTCGGGCCCTACACGTATGATGGTCGCGCATATCTGCGCCATGGGCCAACAACCATCGTTATGCCCCGCCATGAATATGAGCGACGCTTGGTGGAGCGTCTTCATGCGACACGGCGCTGGGAAAACGAACCCGTCCCAAACGGAGTTTCGCTCCAGGACCTGGACAAGCAAGAGATTTTCTTTACTTTGGACCATGCCATCAGGCTTGGCCGTTTGGAACCAACTGACCGTCGTGATCTCCAAAGCGTATTGCGTGGACTGGAGTTGATACACGAAGGAAAACTCCTGAATGCGGCCATAGTTCTTTATGGAAAATCGGACCGACTCAAACCTATCTATCCCCAATTGGGCATCCGCTTGGGACGTTTCCGAGGCGTCAACCGATTGGCTGATTTTTCCGACAACCGACAGTACTGGGGTAATGCCTTTTCCCTGCTCCGCCGCGCGGAGTCTTTTCTGATGGACCATGTACCGATAGCGGGCCGAGTTATCCCTGGCAAAATGGTACGCGAAGATCAGCCGCTGTATCCACCGCGAGCCACGCGGGAGGCCTTGGCAAACGCACTTTGTCACCGCGACTACACGGTACCAGGTGGCGCCGTGGCTGTCGCCATGTACGACGACCACCTCGAGATCACGAATCCTGGTGCGCTGCACTTCGGTATTACGCCCAAGAAACTTACGAGGCCTCACGAATCCAAGCCGTGGAACCCCATCATCGCCAATGTATTCTACCGGGCAGGCATCATTGAACGTTGGGGCAGCGGCACACTCAATATCATCGATTGGTGCATTGAAAACGCCAATCCAAGGCCGGTTTGGCATGAACAAGCCGGATCAGTATATGTCACATTTCTGCCTGCTGCTTTGCCGGCAACCCACAGAGCGGCACAAGACGACGGTCCCAATTCAAAGTCGCGACGGCCTGAAGTCACAGGTCAAGTCACAGGTGAAGTCGCAGGTGAAGTCACAGGTGAAGTCACAGGTGAAGTCACAGGTGAAGTCACAGGTCAAGTCACAGGTCAAGTCACAGGTGAAGTCGCAGGTGAAGTCGCAGGTGAAGTAGGACAGCTCCTGCGGGTCATGAAGACTGAAATGAGTCGAAGTGAGATTCAGCAAGTTTTGGGCCTGAAATCGCAAGCCAATTTCAGAGACCGTTACTTGCTGCCGGCCCTTAAAGACGGGTTGATAGAAATGACTATCCCCGACAAACCCAACAGCCGGATGCAGAAATACAAGATCACAGCCAAAGGTATTGATTTGCTCACATGACTTGAATGTTTCAATTCCGGGGTTTTACGAACTTATGGTTGCGCGGTGAATCGTTACGCAATTTCCAAACGCGAACAAGTTGGCTCTGACTGCGTCGGACGCACGAAAATTACCAGAAAATAATGAGATATGTATCCTATCGGGGGGGACAGAAACGCCGAAGCCGTCGCAGGTTGACCCGCGACGGCTTCTATATCCTCGTATTACGAACCCACAAAGTTCGTAAATTGCTGCTGGCTCCGCGACCAGGACTCGAACCTGGGACCTAGTGGTTAACAGCCACCCGCTCTACCGACTGAGCTATCGCGGAATATTGGTGAATGTGTTGATTGTATCAGGTTAATTGGCTCGGAATCAACTCATTGCCGGTGCTCGTCAACCACTCGCCGGGCGACGATACACAGCCTATAGCCTTAACTTTACTTTCAGGCGTCTTGTTTGATAAAATGACACTTCTTGTGAGTTAAACACCTGCAGTCGGGGTGTGGCCTAGCCCGGTTAAGGCGCTTGACTGGGGGTCAAGAGATCGCTGGTTCAACTCCAGTCACCCCGACCATTCTTTATTATGCAATACATCCTGTAAGCAGAGGTTTTATGCCTTGTTTACAGGGTGTTTTTGTTTTTGGGCCGGTTGACTTTCTCTGCATCATTTCGGTCATTGTCCACTGCCCCAAGTAAAAATCTACCCGAAATTCGAATCGCTTTCCGTCACCTGGTGTAAGGTAGAATGTAAGGAAGAATGCACTCAAAAGATAACCGGTTCCGCCAATCGGCGCAAAGGCTGTCGTACTGGATTGTGTTTTTTGTTTCGTTACTGTATAGTTTACGAATAATGCGGCATAGCCTTCGAACTAGTGTTAGCGATACGGGAGCGGGGATTCTGACTTTGTTTGCCACTTTGTTGCGGAATTCAACTGTCTCTGTCGGGTCTGAATATGTCAATACCTCTACTGTCACACTATCAGACAGAGAACTGTTGAACGTTACGGTCACCCGACCTATGTCGAGGACACGTAAGGATGCCATGAAGAAGATAAGGGTATTGGGAGTAGTTACCTGCTGTTTCCTGGGAATTGCCGGAGGATGTCCGGGATGTCAAAGAGAGCACTTTCCCGAGAACAAGTCCGAAACTGCTGCGCTCCCTGCAGATTCCATCCCTTTGATGGACCAAGCGTTCACCCGTTTAGATTTGGATACACATCCGGAAACGCTTCACCTCTTTTCCGTGCTTGCACCGGGAGAAAACACCGACATCCTGGATAAAACGCTCTCTACACTATTCCCGGATGGGGTCACAGACCCTGGAGAAACGGAAATCCTCCTCCTCCTCGGGTACGTATCGCAAACCTTGAAACTGTCATCCAGCAACCGCCACCTGGGCTCCGAAGTCCTGGCGGAAGGGCACGCCTATTGTTACGGCATGGCCCGAGCCTTTGTCGCTTTATGTCGCCGCATGGGAATGCCGGCCCGTATCAACTCCGTTCATAATTTTGAATACATGCAGGCGCACAATATGGCTGAGGTGTATTATGATCGTAACTGGCGCCTGTTCGATCCAACCTACGGCGTTTTCTTCTACGACAAAGAAACTTATGACGGCACGGGGAGCATCCCCTCCGCGCGGGCTCTGTTTTCAGGAAGTGTTCCAGATGCGCATCCCTTCATGATATCGGAATTTCTCTGGACAGGGCAGTATGCCCCCGGCGGGTTTCCAAAGCCCCTTTCCGATGATTTCCGCTACCGCAATGCATTCACGCTTCGTCAGTTGTATGACCGTGTTTTTTCACAGGGCTTTCCGTTTGTCGACGCCGACAATCGCATGGCATCTTTTCCTATCCTTATTGAAATGGGCGCCGCCACCACCCTGTCCATCGGCGCCGTGGATGGCCGGACAGAAGACGTGGAAGGGCGCCAAGAAAACGCCAGCTATCCCCGTTATCACGGAGAAGCCTATCTGGGCATGGGAAGCACGGGCGGCCGCTTTCATACCATCAGCATACAAGCTGCGCCGGCACGATACAAAATTACCTATCATTTTATGCGGGGAAGCCATTTTCACGCCCTGGACA
>JAKLHG010000347.1 GCA_022710255.1 Candidatus Hydrogenedentota bacterium | reverse complement strand
ATTTTACATATTCGCGGATGCTCGGGAACAAGGCGCTGGCTTGCCGCTCGCGCTGAATACGCAGCGCATAAATGACATCCGCGTTTTTAAGTGCTTCACGCAAGTCGGTAGTACGAGTAACACCCAATTTCTCCACACCTCGCGGCAACAATGTCGCGGGTCCGCATACGGTTACGTTTGCGCCAAGACGGGTCAAGGCATGAATATTGCTTCGGGCCACCCGGCTGTGCTCAATATCCCCGATAAGGGCAACCGTGAGGTTGTCGAGGTTGAGCGCAGGGTTGCCGTGCAGTTTGCGCAAGGCTTCTCGCATGGTAAAGGCGTCCAGCAGGGCTTGTGTTGGATGTTCATGCCTGCCATCTCCCGCATTGATAATATGAGAAGAATGGTCCGCGGCCAAAATGTGGGGAGCCCCCGAACAACTGTGGCGCAACACGATGATATCGGTACTCATTGCCTCTATATTGGCGAGTGTGTCATGCAGTGTCTCGCCTTTTACCGTGCTGGAAGAGGAAGCGGTTATGGAAAGAGTATCCGCACTCAGGCGCTTCGCCGCCAGTTCGAAAGAGGTTCGGGTGCGCGTACTAGGCTCATGGAACCAGTTGACCACAAGCCTTCCCTGCAACAGGGGCACTTTCTTAATCCCGCTTACACGTCGTGACACTGCAAGGAACTGGGGCGTCGTATCGAGAATAATTTCTATTTCTTCCCGATTCAATTCACGGATGCCGATTAAATCCTTTTTGGTCCATCGTGTGAGCGCAGCGGACTCCATGGTTTAATTTCCTTTATCGTCCGAGTGTATGAAGCGGCGGTGCAGCAAGACGGCATCTTCACCGTCTGTTTCCTGCAAGCGCACACAAACCCATTCTTCAGGTTTTGTGACAAGATCATACCCCAGGTAATCCGCCTGGATGGGAAGCTCGCGGCAGCGACGGTCAATTAAGCAGGCCAACTGGATGCGCCGCGGTCGTCCGTAGTCCATGACTTCATCCATGGCGGCACGGATGGTGCGGCCGGCGGCCAGCACATCGTCTACCAGCAGCACGGTCCGGCCGTCCACTGAAAAATCAAAGTGGGTTTCACCCCTCCTGTTGACGGCTTCGCCCGCCCCGCCGGCGTGTAGATCGTCCCGGTAGAGGGTGGTGGACAGGATGCCTACTGGTGGGCGGTAGCCGGTGACATGTTCTATATGGGATGCTAATCGATCCGCAAGGGGTTTGCCGCGACGGAGGATGCCCAGAAGGACCAGGGATTGAATGTCCTCGTTATCATTGGCTACCGCCAGAGCAATGCTCCGGATAGTGGCGGCCACGGCGTCCGCATCCATCAATACGGTATATTCGACGTCTGAAGCATTGCTCATCATGATTGTGTTCCCGGATACTTGCACCTGTGTCGCATTGGAGATGCTCTGAGGGCACCGTGCCGATTCTACCAGCCCTAAAACCTCCTGACGTTTCTGTACGTCAATATAACAGAAGAGGGAATGGGAGTGTCAAATGAATAAATGATTAGTAGCGTCTTTAGGGCGAATCAGTGGACATGAGGGAACACGGTGCATACTTTTCGCGAAACTGGCGCCAGGTTTTCCGTCCACAAATGGATTCGTATTGTTGTTTTAGACACCAAACGGGTAGAATGCATATATCCAATCGAAAACTTGAAACGTTCTATCTGTAAGGAGCAAGAAATGTATCGGACGGTTCGTATGTTATGTTTTCTGACAATCCTGGGGATACTGGGGGGACATGTTTCCAATACTTCCGCACAAGATACGGTACATGATGAGGCGTCTCAGTCCTTTACCCTTTGGCAACTGCCGAACCAGGCGCCCCCGCAGATGATGTCTTATGTTATCCAGTCCAAGGGAGGCAAACTGATTGTTATTGACGGCGGCAGGGACAGTGATGCCGGGTATCTGCGGCGTTTCATACACGAGCGGGGTGGAAAAGTGGAAACATGGTTTATCACACATCCCCATGACGACCATTTGGGCGCGCTTACACGTATTCTTCTGGAACCAGAAGGAATTGAACCTGGGACGATATACGCCTCCCTGCCTGATTCCGATTGGATGTTGAAAACCGGAGATATGGACGGGTCCTATGTCGCCTTTAAGGATGCGATTGCCAAAACGCAAAGGGAAGTAAACTCCTTGACGCTTGCCCAAATCATGGAAGTTGATGGTATTGTCATACAGGTTCTTGGTATTCGCAACCCTGA
This sequence comes from Candidatus Hydrogenedentota bacterium, assembly GCA_022710255.1. Classification (GTDB taxonomy): domain Bacteria; phylum Hydrogenedentota; class Hydrogenedentia; order Hydrogenedentales; family CAITNO01; genus JAAYBJ01. The sequence goes on along the minus strand of JAKLHG010000347.1, from coordinate 2,524 downwards.
AATTCTCAAGAATGCCATCAACAATTCCTCTGTCGTATTACGCATTCATGATGCCCGGAAATCCATGCTGTTTTTGGCGGATTTGGGACTCGAAGGCGGCGAAAAACTGCTGCAAAGTCCCTTGGCCGAACATCTTCCTTCGGATTATGTACAGATGGCCCATCATGGACAAAATGGCGTGGGGGAAGAAGTATACCAAAGGATTAAACCGCAGTATTGCCTGTGGCCCACGCCGCTGTGGTTGTGGGACAATAACTCAGGTGCTGGCAAGGGTTCTGGGTCTTGGAAAACCCTGGAGGTTCGGGAATGGATGGACCGACTGGGAGTTCAGAAACACTATGTGTTGTTTGAAGGACTGCAGGTGATTGAGTGAACAGGCGACGGATATGGTTATGATGGAACGACTGAAATCGCCTGCAAAGTTGTTCGCGGAATATTCATTCGCCTGCCTTGGCGGCGTGGTTTCGGAGAATAGAACTCAGGTGGTTCAAAAAAGAAGTCCTTATAGATGGTAATCGTTTGAATGAAGGGAAAATATAATGTTGCGGCGTGACTTTTTATATGCAGGTTTGTGTACTGGGGTGGGAGAGGCAGCACTCGTGAACAGGGGGACCAAAACCGTTTTATCCTGCGAAGGACGTATGGGAAATACTTCTCCCGTACTGAAATCCTATACCGTTGAAGATCATAAATTGCGTCTGAAAAATATAGGCTTTTGTGAGTTCACCATTCGCACTTGTATGCGCAGGCATCTTGTAACGAATTATCTGCCGGCGCAGGCATCCTATAATCTGGGCGAATATCCTTCCGGGACCCGATGGGAAAATGACGCCTATGACGAAGAGGAACTCCGCCGCCTTAAACACCACGGCATACAGATTATACAAGTGTTCGACGATTGGAATGATTCTCTTCGCCTTTTTGGCGGGGATAAATATAGTCCTGTCAATCCGGAAGGTTTCAGACGGTTCGTGGACTGTGTGCACCGAAATGGCATGAAGATCCTACCATACGTTTCCACCGGTTTTTTACAGCGGACAGACCCGGATTTCAAACCAGAATGGTCGCGAGAAGGCGATTATCTAGTATTGGGTTATTGGAATATGGCTCGATGTTCTCCGTCCAGTCCGGGATGGCGTGCGTATATGATGAAGAAAGTGATGCAAGTCCTTGACGAATATGGCGCAGATGGCCTTTATAACGATGGAGGTTATCTCGCCAATAAGCATCATGGACGCGGTGCGCCAACAACAGACGAGGTTTCGGCTTTTCCGGAGGAGGATGATTATGATGGCGCTTTTACGGACCTTCTTGGACTTCTCTATGGTGAAGTCAAACGACGTGGCGGAATATTTAAACTGCATGTCAATGGCGCGGAACAACCCATGACCCGGGGATTACGGGTATATGACTATCTTTGGGTGGGGGAAGGGGTTGGAAACCTGGAGGCTATGCGAGAAACCGTCAAAAACTACATGCCCTATATAGTGCCCTGTCCGGATTTAAGTTTCGCCGAATATAAAGGTCCGGATGAACCTTACCTGCACGGTATACCCTATATGCAATTTCCCCTTCTTCAGGCGGGGCGTCCTTTTACTGGAGAACGAGCCTTGATACCTGGTGTCGCCTATAACCCTGATCCAAACGATTTCTGGATGCGCATCTGTAAAGAAGCGTGGATACACTATCGTGAACATCCGGAAGGGCCTTACTCCTATGGTGCTTGGGATGCCATCCCCGGAAGATCTGATATGCGTCCGGCTCATTTGCATTGGTTGAAACAATATCTTTGCATGGTGGAAGAGGGCACCTGTGCCTATCTTGAGGTTGGTGACAGTGATTTATTTCTAAACCCTCTTCCGGAAGGGACGGTAGCCTCCGTGTTCGCGAACAGAGAAATATATCTTGTGCTTGCCAACTATAGTGGTTCTGTTGTAAATGTGGCTACCCGTGACAACTATTTCTCGTTGTCCTCTCCAGATGCTCCATCAGAAAACCTGTGGAAACTGGAAGGCAGAACCTTGAAAATACTCCGGCTGGCAAAAGAACAAGCGTGCTAGCCGGCGCGCCAACAAGTTATTATTTTCGCGTGAACCGAAAATGCTTAAGCTTCCTCAAGTTTCTTTTCTCTGTGCATAACGCGGCATATCGAGAAAGAGCACACCGGAAACAGCGGTTGGGGAAACCAGTCTGCAATGAAAACTGCGCTGCACTTTATTTTTGGGGAGGTGGTGACAATTGAGCCTGTATTTGGCTTAGGGCTGTTTCGACTTGTGGCTGGTCCGGTTTCGCCTCAAGAGACTTTTCATAGGCTTGTTTGGCTTGTTCCAGCGTTCCCAGTTGTATATGCATCGCTGCAATAAAATTCCAGACGGTAAAGTCTTCCTTGGACAACTCCACTGCACGTCTGGCCGAGACCAGGGCGTCTGTGATACGTCCTGCGCGATAGAGAAGGCGCGCATAGGCCGTGTGATTTGTCGCCGTGTCCTCAAACCATCCCCTCCGCTTTTCGAAATCGTACAAG
>JAKLHG010000346.1 GCA_022710255.1 Candidatus Hydrogenedentota bacterium | reverse complement strand
GTAGTGTGACCCACATGGTATTCAGAGCCTGCCTTTGAAAACAGGGGCAGTCGTTCATGAAGCTTTTCCTCCCCCATAAACGATGAAAATAAAATATGTTGTTCACCTTTCAATGTGCGGAGCGCAACGTGTTGGGCTTCGTTTTTTTGTAAACCCGGCACGCCGAAGCGTGAACAAGATACCATTTTTCAGGATTATGGCAACGCTGCCGGACAGGCACAAAAAGAATAGGGAATGTGGATGAAAAACGGCTTGGCATGGCTTCACGCGGCGCTGGTGGTGCTGTTGCTATTGGGTGCGGCGGGAGTACGCTTGTATCGCCTGGATGAAGAGTCCCTGTGGCTGGATGAAAGTATTACTTGGAACCAGGTGGATCTTCCAAGTTTGGGCGCGTATCTGTCCCAATTGCGCACCCGCGACACCACCTTTGTACCCGCCTATTACACCCTTCTGTATTACTTCGGAAAAATTACGGCTTATGATGTCACGACGGCGCGAGTCCTTTCCGTGGGCTTTGGCGTACTCACGGTCCTTCTTGTATACCTGATCGCCAGGCGCGCTTTCGGCCCGGCCGCAGGGGTCGCGGCGCTTGTTATGGCCGCATTCTCCAACACGCATGTGTATTACGCCCAGGAGATACGCGTCTATGCTCTGTACTCCGTGGCGGCGTTGTTGTCGGTCTGGACGTTGGAAAGCGCGCTGCGGCGGCCCCATTTCCTGAGATGGACTGCGCACCTGTGCGCTAACGCCTTACTGGTGTTTTCCCATTATTTCGGCGCCCTGTTTCTGATCACGGAAGGTTGTTACCTGCTACTGTTTCATCGCAGCTCGAAGAAACGGTTGGCGGGGTGGTTCATCGCGCAGGCGTTCTTAGCGCTGGTACTGGGCGTATGGATGTTGGGTATTCGCAGGGATGTGCTGGAAGTCACCACCGGTTTTTTGCAGGTTCCAAAGGTGGAAACTATAGAATATGCCGTTACCTGGACGGCGTTATATTGGCCGCGTTCCCTGTATCCTCTTGCGTTCCTGTCGCGCATATTCCTTGATATGACGCTTCTGCTGGGATTCTATTGTTACTGGACCCGGGGAACTTCCGAACAGGCCCGTGAGCGATGGCAAAAGGCGGTGTTATATTTCCTGCTCATGGTACTGCCAGTAGCGACGGCCCTGGCTGCCTGTTATCTGGTGCGTCCCGTCCTTGCCCTCAGGTATGTCATCCCGGCGTCGCTCCTGTTTTTCATTCTTGTAGGCGGCACTGCGGGTTCCCTGTCCTCCCGCCCGATGCGGTGGGGCGCCGTGGCGCTTCTTGCCTGCCTGATGGGGGTACATTACTTTGAGACCGCCCGTCCCTATCGCCCGAACCTGAAAAAGGCGGGGGAAACACTGTCGGCGATGCAGGGCATGGACGATGCACTGGTCTTGGAAGGCACGGTAAATGAATTTGCGCGGCGTATGTATATCCCGTTTCCGGAAGAACGTATCTATGAATGCTTTACGAAAGATGCATTGCCCGAGAAGGTGACTTCCCTGCTCAACCGGCATCCTGCGGTGTGGGTATTATGTGAATTCGGGTATTCACGTAACCATGCTTTCTTGGACGAACTGAAGGAGGTTCTGCGGCAGCAGGGACACGCCGTGGAACAGATGGCGATATCCTTGGACCATTATACCTATATGACCAATTCGAACTGGCCGGATTTAAGCGATATCGGGCAAAGCATCGTCCTCTACCGGGTATCCGGCGCCCCTCCCGAAGAACGGAACCAGGTGCGCACCATCCTGCCCGCCGCCATTTCCATTTTCAGTTCATAACGGCCGCGCAGGATATTCACGGCCGAACGCAGGCAGCCGGGAAACTGGTACCGCAGTTTTGTAAACGCCCAGGCCAGATAGAGCCGGTTGCGAAACGCTTTCAGGGAAGGGTAGTTCTTGCGCCATCGGGGGGTCCAGTTCAGATCTTCATACCGCTTCCAGCCGGTTTCGCTTTCGAAAGCCTCCGCCCCTGGCAGCGGCGACCAGATGAACAGGCTGATTTCATCCACGCCCAAGCGGGTCAGTTCCAGGGCGAGGCTGCGGGTCAGTCTGCGGTCTTCGTCGTTCTCATCTTCGAACCCCAGGACAAACACGCAGTTGAGGCGAATGCCGAGTTTCTTGGAAAACACGACCAGGCGCCGCAGCTTGTCGAAGTCCATGGGCTTGTTCATGGTTTTCAATACCCGCTCGGAGCCGCTTTCCGGCGCAAAGACAAGGTACCGCAGCCCGGCACGATGGAGCAGTGCAATGGTGGCCTCATCCATGGTCTCCACCTTTACGCCCGAAGGAGTGGAAAAGCGCACCCGGAGGTCGCGCCTCAGAAGTTCTTCCGCAAAGGCTGCCGCCTTTTCCCGTCGGCAACCGAACAGTTCATCTTGAATAATGACGTCCGTGATGCCGTACCGCGCCTGGGCCTGCTGGATTTCATCTGCCACATGGGCGGCGGACCGGGTGCGCCATTGTCGCCCCCACACTTTGGGCGTGGTGCAGAACCGGCAGTTGTAAATGCAGCCGCGCGAAGTGGTCAACACCATGAACCGTCCCTGCACGGGCGCGTGCTGCATGCCCAGGCCCCAGTAATTCTCCAGGGGCAACAAATGCAGGGCCGCAAAGCCGAAACGGTCCAGGTCTTCCTCAAACGGCGCGGGCGTCACGGCAAAACCCGGTCCGGCCAGTCCCGGAATGGCCCAAGGATCCCCTTCGCCATCGCGAAGGCAGCGCGCAAGTCCTTCGAGGGGGTATTCCCCTTCGCCGACACAGGCATAGTCGAAGCCGCCTTCGATAAACCGCTCCGGCACCACACTTGCGTGGTTGCCGCCTGCGATAAGCACAACGTCAGGATACCGCTCCCGGATGGCGCGGGCCAGCCGCAGTACAAATCCATGGGACATGCCGGAGTGCACCCCGATGCCGACCAGGGACGCGTCCTCGAGTCGTTCCACGATTTCCGTTTCCGTAAGGCCAAAGCCGCTGAGTTGATCGTCAATATGGAACAGGCGCCTCGGCGCCAGGCCAAAACCGTCGAGGATGGAGACGGCGATCCCCTGTTTCTCAAGATATCCCGCAAGGTACAACAGGCCCGTGGGCATGAAAGGAATACTGCTGTAGGGGTCGCCGGACAAATGCACGAGGGCGGGATTGATTAAGGTTACCTTAAAGGACATGTCAGTTCCGTTCGGGTTTGACACCCAGCCAGGCCTGCCGGGGGTAAAACGTTTCGCAGCCGGTCCAGTGCCACAGGGCCAGGTAGAGATCAATCATGCCGCGGCGCAACCCGGCCGTTTCCGTAATCAGCGCGCACACCCCCTGCCAGCGCACGGTGTCAAAACGTGTTTCAAGCATGGTACGCAAGGTGGCCGGCCGGTTTCTGACGAGCGCGAGGCGTTCCTCCCGGGGAAGCGCGTGGGCGCACCACACAAGGGGATTGAGGATATTGGGTTCAAAGACAAAAAAACGGCCGCCGGGCTTCAATACCCGGTATACCTCTCCAACCACCCGGTCAACCGAGTGAACATGGTGTAACACGTCCATGGCAATAACCGTGTCGAAGGTACCCCCGGGATAGGGAAGCGCTTCCGCAGTGCCCGCGAGAAGGGCGAAATGGCCCAACTCCCGGTCGCGACAGAAAGCGCGGGCTACGGAAGCCATCGAGAAAGACGCGTCCACGCCGTATATGGTAGCGGCATAGGTAGCCAGTGCTTCAAAATAAATACCGGAACCGCAGCCGATATCGAGCAGGCGCTCGTGCCTGGTCTCCCCGAGAAACTCCGAGAACAGCATTTCATACAACCGGCGCAGCCTGGGAACCTGGCTTAGGCGAAAGGGATCGAAACGATCCTTAAAGCCGCACCGCGCGAAACGCGTCCTCTTCCCCTCCGCGACGGTTTTGGAATAATGGTCATCCTTGCCGGTCATGGAGATATGCCTTCAAGGTACCGGTCTTCCGCCTCGTAGGCGCGCCCTTCTGCGAGTCGTCCGGCGGCCCTGTCAGCGAGAAAACGGTCCGCCACGGTCAGCGAGGCTTCAATGGAATGGTCCATGTTGTTATACCAGAACCGCCCGCAACGGCCGATGAGACTCAAGTTCTTCCAGGTATCATGCGTCCAGGCGAACATACCGCGCAACTTGCGCGGGTAATTGAGCACGTAGAGCGGGTAGGTGTCACGAATATGCTCCACATGGTAGTCCTCGACATCCTCCAGGCTGTGCAGCATATTCGCGTGCAGCAGAAATGTTTCCACGACGCAATCCAGCCGCGCGGGATCCCGCCAGGCAGCGGTGTCTTCCGAACAGGAAATTTCAACGCAGATACCTTCCCTGCCTTCAGGAACCAGGGACGGGTTGAAGCACCGGGGAAGACAAGCCCGGGACGCTTCCATGGCCTTGTCTCCGAAATAACACCATTGAAACTCCGGGACAACCCGCTTACGGGTGACGTAATTGAAAAGCACTGTGGACATATAATGCAGGCGGGGCACGGATTCCGGTGCATTTCCGAGGGTCCGCAGGGCATTGAGCGAGCCCGACCAAAATACGTGTGACGCGGGCAGTTTCTCTCCCGTGCCGGTAAGGACGCCCGTGACGCGCCCGCCTTCAGCAAGAAAGCCCGCCGCAGCCGTGGAGGTCAGAATGTTGCCGCCGAGCCGCGCGATACGGTCGGCAAGGCGCGATGAAAAGACACCGATACCCCCTGAGCGGGGATAAATGAACTGCGTGTCGGGCGCGTTGGATCTGAGCACGG
>JAKLHG010000345.1 GCA_022710255.1 Candidatus Hydrogenedentota bacterium | reverse complement strand
AGAGGTATCAAGTTTTAGCAAGTTACCAAAGGCGTCATAAAGTTCCAGGTTTGTGGCGCCGCTTACCGGAAGATTGATGGAATCCCCTGTTTTCTTTGACCAGATTACCGCCAACCAGTTGGCGCCATCGCGAAAAAGCGGGGCGCGCACTTGTGAGTGAACCACGCAATCGCCCACATAGGCTTGTCCTGAAAAATGCAGGGCGAGCCCGTTGAGAAAGGCCAGCATCTCCTGTACCCCCATATCATCCGCAAAAACGGACGCATTAAGCCCTATATGGGATGCGCCTGCGGAACGATACTCACAAAAATGCTGCAGAAACGCAGCGGCGCTTTGACCAGACCGAGGATACCAAAGGGGGTTGGCAACATGTACCTGCAGACCTTCAATTCCGTACTGTGCGGCGATATACCGTATGCGGTGCACTTCGCTTGCATCAGGCCATTCAGCGGAGGTCAGGGAAACATGCTTCGGAGACAAGTTTGGGGACTGGGCCATCAACTGGCTGAAATATTTAGCGTCCGGCACCGACAGTGCCATGCCTGCCGGACATTCAGTCTGTCGGAAGGCATCCATGAGAGAGGCACACACTTGCTCAATGTCCCGGCAGTCGATTTCAAACCGGACAATATTTTCACATCGCGCTTCTATTACTTCCGCCAGGTATTCCGGCGCTTGCTGCAGTTGCTGAGGTGACAGGCTAAGGATAAGGTGTAAGCCAAGCAGCGAGGCCTCATCGGTAAGCGCATTTAAGAATTCACTGCTCGCCAGGAAATGAATGGTTTCTATCCCCACACTTTTCGCCGCGGTCAGGACACAGGCCTCGCTGTCCCCTCCGCAATGGGCATAAAGCGGAATGTGTTGCAGCGAGGCGGGACGGTCTATGCGGCAAAACCGCGTTTCCTTCTTGTATTCTTCCCCGTTGCAGACAAGATTGACTTCAAGCGTGTAGTAGCCCCGTGCTTGGGGCGGTTCCTCTATAACGTACCAGTAGGGACTGTCCGCATAAACCTGAAACGGCGTGATGGCAATCTCGGTCCGCTCGCCTGATCGGGAGGAACTGAACTTCAGGTTTCCGGTAATCTGAACATCCGTATCCGAGTAAATTTCCAGGATTAAGGGATCATCGCAATACACAAAAGGTATGGGCTGATCGGGGGCGATCGTTACTTCAACCGCCGCGGGTATGCATAAAAGAATAAGGGTTGTTGCTATCATTCAGTTCACCAAAAACGGGTTTGAACGCCGTTCCTTGCCGATGGTTGTTTCTGGTCCGTGCCCGCTATATACCACCGTATCATCCGGCAAATCGAGCAACTGTTCACGAATACTCTTGAGCAGTTGACGCATGCTGCCGCCTGGAAGGTCCGTTCGTCCTACACTGCCGGAGAATAACACATCACCCACCAGCGCGAGGCCGTCCGTAATAAAAACAACATGGCCGGGGGAGTGTCCGGGTGTATGTCGCACCTGGAACTTGGTGCTCCCCACGGTAACGGTGTCTCCATGGTCAATAAAACGATCCGGTTCCGGCGAAGGAGGAAAATAAACACCAAACATGCGCCCTTGCTCAGAAAGAGAGTTTAATAGTGGCAGGTCCGCTTTATGACAAATCAAAGGCGCCCCTGTAAGCGCCACAATTTCCGCGTTACCGCCGGAATGGTCACAATGGCAATGGGTGTTGAGAATCGTGCTGACGTTGCATCCTGCCAGATATCGTTTTAATTCAGCGGTAACTTCCCCCGGATCAATAACAATGGCATCATTGCCGTCTTTGACGACATAGCAGTTCGTATAGAAGGGAGTTACTGGAAAAACCGTAATTTCCACAAGATGATTCTCCTTTGTCCAGTATATTCCTGCCTTTCAATACCGAAGGCCACATCCTTGGCTCTTTACAAACACTCTATTGTATCAGAAAAGGGCAGTGTACCTCCCCTGTACTACCGCCATACTCATTGGGGCTGTGAAGAGCCTGACGTGTGAGGCCTGTCAGTCTCGGGCAGGTTATGGCTTTCTTCTGAGGAAACATGGCGTTGTGCCTCCTCAAAATAGTAGCGGGCACAGTGCAAGTGGGGATTCTGTTCCAGTAAAGACGACCATTCCTGCAGCCGCCTTCGCGTTCCGCCGCGTTCCTGAAAAAAACGGTCGAGCCGGGCAAAAAGCACGAAGGTGTCCGGATAGTACTCCAGCAGGTTCAAACATGTTTTAAGGGCAACTTCCGATTGTCCTGTCTTATCTAGTATTTCCGCCTTAAGAAATGTAAATTGAATGCTTTGGGGTCTATTGGACAAAACTTTGTCCACCAGCGCAAGCGCCTCTTCATACTTCTCCTGGTTCCGCAGATTCTGTATATCCATTTCCATGATAAAGGGTTGGAATTCCCCATAAATGCGATAAGGACGCCAATCCACTCCAGCCCAAGGTATTTTGAGGTGCTGATTGGCTATGAAAAGTTCTTCCTTTTCAGGGATGGCCATATTTACCAGCAACCCCAAATCATCGGGGTTTTCTACCTGATGAAATCCCTGGAATAAATGGGCTTGTTCTCTGGGAAGGGAAATACCCACAAAATGGTTCCAATTGGTACAGGTCGTTACTTCATGCACCGGGAAAAAATAGCGCAAAGAAACACCGTTTACATCCGGAGACACTGCAAATGTGGTCGGTGCACTGAAATCCCAGGAAAGCCCTTCCCACTCATAAATGAGTTTAATATCCAGGGGTTCTTTAACATCCTTGAAGAAAGCGGCCATAAGACGTGTTTCACTGTCCACTATCAGTCCCATGTTCTGGCACAAGCGGCATTTTCGCCCCGCAGTGGGTATAAATACCTCCCGGCCATCCCAATTCGCTACACGATGCGGGATGGGATTTAACGGTGTATCACGATAACTGTCTCTCAAGGCGATGACCCGGCTGTGTTGCCAGGCACGTGCAAGGACAAGGGGCGTATAAAACAATGCGATGGTAACCAGTGCCCACAATGCCGCCCGCACGAAAGCCCGGGGAAGGCTGCCCGCAAAAGATGGTGCCTGCAAACCCATGCGCGTCCGAAGCTTGCCCGGAAGAAAGGCGGCAATTCCCCGGTATAAACAGTGAAAGCAGAGCCCCGCGAAGAAATAGGGTATAAAACTCATATGGAAGGCATGCCTAAAGGCGAATTGAATACTGGTGTAGCCGCAGAAATAGCAGAGCATGACCAGGACCAACCACGCTCGAACCGGCGTTTGACCTGCAATGAATAACAATCCCGCAATCAAGAACCATAGTCCCCGTTCTTCAACGAACCTGGCCAAAGCATATTTAGCGGGTACAATGGATGTTGCCATGCGCAGTACGGCGGCATAAGCACGCGCAAGCATATCCCCGGGAAAAGTATTGATAATCTCAGTTACATAGGCACGCTTCATTGCAAAGTCAAAATCCGGATCATTGCATAGTTTGGAATAAACCTCAGGAGGAAAGGTAACGCCTCGCCGGGCGAGGTCATGTGCCTTAAGCGTACAGAAGAGGTCATTAAGCAAATAATGCTTTTCATACGAGGCAGGCTCTAAAAGCCCCAACTCATGGTCGGAGTAGGAAGCGAATCCCATAATCGTGTCATGGGCGGCAACATACCCGTCCCTGATAAGGGCCTTATGAACAGGGAGGCCTGAGATGAAAAACAGGACGATGAGCGCCGTAGCCGCACCTAGACGTATTACAACGGGGTGCGCCGTGTCGCGTATCCTGCCAACCATCAGAAAGAAAAGGCTCACAGGCAGGAAAACCATCATATCCCGTCTGAAGCCCATTCCAATTCCCAAGAGTAAACCGGCAAGCAAGGCAACGGTGAGGTAAACGCGGGTACCGGTCTTTCCTCGTACTGTTATTCCCAGCAAAAAAATCAAAGCCAGTATAAAAGGAGCCTTGGCAAAGTCCCTGAGGATTGGAAGAGTCCATAACACCGGTTGCGCGAATGCAAAACCCAGTGCGGCAAAAAAACTGAACGCGGGATTCATTGCCAGCCGGCATATGCCGTATACAGAAAGGACAGACGCGCAAAAGAAAAACAAAATAAGGAGTTTCATCGCATCCCATGAAACACCAAAAAAGCGCCAAATAGCAGCCACGGAATAAATGAGGTAGCGGTGATATTCCTGAAACGGATGGAGAGGTATATTTCGGATATCCTGGCGTATCACGTTACAGTCAAAATTTGGCGCCTGGAAATCCAGAAATGCCCGCAGGGACGGTGTTTCCGAAGGTTCCGTATTGGTAAAGCCTTTTCCTGCGTTCATCATGATGGCAGGAACAAACAGGTCATTGGTAAGCGATCCGGCCGGACCGCTCCAGCCCTCCAATCGCTGTTGGCCGACATGCCAAGTTATGACAGTCAGCAGGGCCAGGAAAATCATTTCGAAGAAAAAGGGCGGGAAAAACTTTGACAAGCACTTTTTCATACCTGCCTTCTATTCCTGGGAACGGATGATGCCGCCCATTTCCGCAAAAATACCTGCGGGGTCGCCATGATAAAGATCACTGGCCGCAAATGTGGCGCGGTCTGTCTGAATTTCCACCGCGCATACGGGGGGCTTCCCGGCTTTTCTCTCTTCTTCCAGAAAGAGGTAGCCTCGAAAATGGATGGCGGCGAGAGATACGGCAACATCGACAGTAAACAATTCGTGAAACGTGCGCAGGGGCAATTCATGAAGCAAGCGCGCATAGAGGATATCCCGCTCTCGGTCGGAAAGAATCAGTTCCTGAAATTGCTTTTTGTCCTCGTCATATAAGACT
>JAKLHG010000344.1 GCA_022710255.1 Candidatus Hydrogenedentota bacterium | reverse complement strand
GAGCGCGTCCTGTTGCAACTCATTACCTGTCGTACCGTCATACCTGCGGCGCGGATCAAAGCAACCGATGGAGCTACCCAGAGAAGCAGTTTCATCAGGAGCCAATAGCAAAAGCGTCCGCCGCTTGTAGTAAGGCAGCCCATGAGCGTTTCAAGACGGTGCTCAAGGAGCCACGCGCCTATCCAGGACAAATAAAGTATTCCCATAAAGGCAAACACCCACACTGTTATGCGTATGGAAGAAAGACCGTTTGTATGGGGTTCTTGTACAGGCGGCATGCGCAATTTCCTGATATCTATCCTTCGGATGCGAAAGAATATACCATGGCTGGGTGTCATTTCGAACACAAGGGACGAAGTGCTTCCGCCAGTAGTTTACCGCAAAGGGTATGGCCGGCGCCGTTCCAGTGTAAGCCGTCACCCGCATAAACCGTCTCCCCGGTACGTACGGCCGCTTCAATTGCGCGGGATATATCTCTGATTTCCGGAAGAGTGTGCTTGGTGCAGATTTGTGTAAACGCGCTTGCGTACGGTTCCCGGGAATCCGCATTGAAGGCGATTACGGGAATGTCTCCACAACGATCCCGGACCATGGCGAAGATACGATCGGTTGCCGCGACGGCCCGGCGGAATGGCGGATATTCAAGGCCTTGGCGTTCGACGGTGTTTTCAATGGTATGCTCCATGGCAGGAATACCGTTTTGGTTGTCCATGCGATACGCGAGGGAATAAAACAGCCTTGAAGGAATATGTTTAAGCAGCCTGCACAGAGGGCCGTGCCCGGGGTTCAGGTATTCAATGACGCCGTCCTCAGACAGGTAGGGCTGGTCGACATGACACTGGCCCTTGGCGCTCTGGCGTGTCAGTTCCACGGAATTGTTGATGAAATCGTTCCGGCAAAACTGCCAGACAACGATGTCCGGCTTTATTCGATCAAGCCATTCCTCCAGGACGAGATACTCCTGGAGGGTACCGTAGCCCTGCGCCCCATAAGCGAACATGTTCAGGTCCAGTATCTTGCCTGCGACGGCATAATAGGTTTCCGACTGGTCGGCGTCCTCGGCGAAGGTAAATGAATCACCAATACAAAAAACGCGGCATGCATCGGCATCCAGGTCGCCAAAGACGCGGAATCCGTTTTCATCCGTGATGATTTCAACGGCGTATTCCCGGTTCGAGGCGTCCCTTTTCATGCCGCTGAAATGGTATCGGGTGCGGGCCTGCCAGCCGCGCTGCGGATGGGGTTCCACAATCGGGCTCAATTCAACCGGGTAAAGCGCGTCCTTGACACGGAACGTGATTTCGAAGACGATTAAAACGAGCGCGATGGAACCGGTCACAAGCAGCAGGCCGCCAAGATGCCATGAACCGCACAGACAAGGGAGACGCCGGTTTTCTATGCGCATCCCGTCATTCCCCTTCTTCCGGTTCCATCTGGCTCCAGAAGGTCAGCCCCGGCAGGTCACGCTTTTTTTCGAACAGGCACGACACCAGGTAGGCCGCCACGAAAGCGATGATGTGGCCGAACACGCCCACATAATATATATGTACCGGTTTGAGCACCCAAAGGGCCGTCGTATGGGAGCATCCGAGCGCCTGCATGATTTGGTCGGGGGTGACCTTCATGAATTCCATGGCTGCTATGTAGGCCGAGAAAAGTATCGTGGCGGCGATGCCCACGGCTACGGAACGGGCAGTGCCGCGGGTGGTGAGAAATCCAAGCACATAAATACCGAGAATACCCCCCATGAATATGGCGGTCATTTTTGTGCCCAGGTCCTGGAGTGTCAAGTCGCTGGCCTTGTAATAGAGCACGGCGAAACCCATCATCAGCAGGCAGGACACGGCAGTGGTGATGCGCGCCGCCAACACGTAGTGGCGTTCCCCGGCGGATTTTACGAGGTGGCGTCGGTAGATATCCGTGATAAACACGGCGGAGATGCTGCTGATGCTTGCCGACGACGCGGACATGGCGGCGGCGAGAATGGCGGTAATCACGAGGCCCGCGAGACCTGTGGGCAACATTTTAATGCTGAAGTAGGGCAGGATAGACTCGGCCTTGGCGCCGCCCTCGCCCGTGAGAATCGCGGTGGCCTGAGGGTCGGGATGCTGCTTGAAGAACACGTAGAGCGCCGTGCCCATCAGCATGAAAAACGCCCAGGTGGGCACGCTGCAGGCGCAGCATATCCAGATGGATTTGAAAGCCTCTTTCGGATTTTTTGCCGATACGTATTTCTGGACCACGTTCTGGTTCGCGCTGTACTCGTACACCCAGTTGCATAACCCCATCAGCAGGATCATAAGGATGGATTTGTCCCAGACGGTGAACAGCTTCGCGGTTTCAATCTGCCCCGTCGCCGGGTTGGGATCGCCCAGCAGGAACTTGCCGTCCGCCCAGCCGGTGGTGAACACGGCGCCCAGCCCGCCGTCAATGCTTCCGACAAGGACGATAAAACATAAAATGGCGCCGGACCAGAGGAGGAAGGCCTGCAGGAACTGGGCCCAGACAATGGCGCTGACTCCGCCGAGAACGGTGTAGATGGCGATTACCCCGCCGCCCATAAGGATGCAGGCGTAAGGGGAGGCGCCCGTCATCTGTTCAAACACCAGCGACACGAGAAACAAGATGGTTGCGATGCGCATGACCTGGTTGATCACAAAGGTCACGGACACATAGGTGCGCACCCCATTGCCAAACCGCGACTCCAGGTACTCATAGGCCGAGGTGCATTTATTGCGCCGGTAAAAAGGCAAAAATATTTTGGCACCGATTAGGATGCCGAAGGGCAGCATAAGCGAAGGAAGCCAGCGCAGGTAGGCCGCCTTGTAGGCATCACCTGGGAAGGCCACTACCGTAATGGAACTTATGGACGTGGCGAACATGGCCAATCCCAGCAGCCAGGCGGGAAACTGACGGTTTCCCACGAAGAAACTTTCCGTGGACTTGTTGCGCCGGGCGAACAGCGGGCCGATGGACGCGATACCGATAAAGTACACCACCAGGATGATCCAGTCGAGGATACCGAAACGTGCTTCCATGGCACCGTGTCTCCTCCTGTGTCGGAAATGGCTGCGGTCGGTCCACTAGAGTTGTATATTTTAGGCGTGTATTCTCACGGCAGTGCCAAGGCATCCACCGTAACGCCGTCTTCGTCGATGGCTGTTAGGGAAAGGCCGTCCGGTTTTATATCCACCACCCAGAAATGGGCGATACTGCCTTCCTTTTCGTTATACCAGCGGGGTTCGGGGTCCACGGTGCGGGGATCAACACCGAAGGTGCCGTCGCCCACATAAATCGTTCCCTGGCCTTTTTCGACCACCTGGTTGTTTTTCAGCGGTTTTGAGCGTTTGAATACATGGTCATGATGCTCTAAGCCGACAGTCAGGCCGTACTTGTCGAAAATGGGACCCCAATGGGTACGTTGCTTCTGGGAGGGCTCACCGTCGAAGGGACGATGCGCGGGGTACAACGGCACATGATAGGCGGCGAATTTATATTTAACGTCCTGGTACTTCGCCATCTCCTGCTCCAGCCAGGCCGTCTGTGCGCCGTCCTGGGGAAGGAGGTGGCCGCTGTCGAGTAGGAACAGGACCATGTCATCACTGAAACGATGAACGTGATAGGTGGTGTCGCCTTGACGCCCGAAAAAGCTGAGATACATGGGCGAACGAAGGTACAAGTTGTCGGATTCGTAGCGGTTCACTTCATGGTTGCCCACGGCTGTGACCAAGGGTACCATTCGCCCGTTACTATTCATGAACTCGTCCAGGTTTGCAAACCACCGAATCCAATCGTCATATTCTTTGAGGAGACCGTTGGCATAGGGAAGATCGCCTCCGATTACCACAAAATCGGCATCCTGCTCTCCCGCCCACTTCAGCAGTTTCCGTGCCCGCGGACCTATGTTCATATCACCGCCGTTGATAAAACGAAACGGCGCGTTGCCGCCGGGCAGGGTTCTGAACGACCATTCCCGGGTATACCCGTATTTGGGGTCTCCGGCCATGAAATAATAGGTGGTACCCGGTTTTAAGTCCTTCAAGCCGGCCATGTATATCGCGCGCCGATCATACATCTCCAGGGGTGTCGGGTAATAAGTTGCCTCCATCTTCAGCGTATAGGCGTCTTTGTTCCCATCGCGGGAAACCGTGTCATAATAGACCGTTACCTCCGACGCCTTTTCCCGAATGCACAGGTTGACGTCTACGGTGGTGGCGGGTTCGGCGGACCAGGTCAGGTAGGTATGCAACGGTCCCTTCCGTGGTTCGCGCGCTGAAAAGGGGGATGCGGCCGCGGCCTGTTTCGATGTGCCCAGTTCACCCACACACAAACCGGCACCCAGAATCCCTGTGGTTTTTAGAAATGTCCTGCGGGAGGGCGTCTGTGTTTCTGGCTTAATGGTCATAGAACATCTCCTTTCGTTGTTTTAAAACTGTGGTGCACGCTTTCGTCCTCAAAGCGGCGGCAGCCGGGATACCTATCTGTCCCCTACCCGATCCTATGAAATAGTTACACTTGACCAAGGCGGGTATTAAAACATACCGCTTCCTACCGGCTTCTATTTTTGCAACGGTGAGTAAAAAGGGATTCTACTAACATGGAGAGGTTTGTTTCAACAGCAGTCGGAAACGCGAGTGTATCCCGGCCTTCAAGCGGACAAGAGATAGTAAACGCATGCTCCGCGTTGTCCGTTTCCAATACAAGAGGAACAAGGAAACCCAAATCCGCACGTAAGAAACCGAGTTGTTGGCGTAAAGCCAATAAGGACAAGGAACGTAGAAGCGGCATCCTGC
>JAKLHG010000343.1 GCA_022710255.1 Candidatus Hydrogenedentota bacterium | reverse complement strand
AAATACCCCATGACTTCGGGCTTCGCTACCCACGTTCGGCGCCAGCATCCATACGGGACTCCAGGTGACACCGCCGTCCAGGCTGTGACGCCCCTGCGCCACTTCTGTGGGCGTATTCTCGTCGGATTTGTTGTGCCCCCAGAAACTGAACAACATATCGTTGTGCCAGGCCAGGGCGAGTCCGTGCAACCAGTTGTATCCGTCCACTTCCGGCTCCCGTTTCTTGATGACGGAGAAGCGCACGCCTTGCAGCAGGGGAGTCTCAGAAGCTGCAGGCACAAGTGTCGCAGGTTCCCACAACGGGAACGCCGCAGTTTCCTCAGCGGTAACCTCAGCCAACAGGCCGGAACTTATGAAGCACCCCGCAATAAGTAAACGAATCATGACGCCTCTATCTTGTTTTGTATGTATCTTGAACACCATAGCCGGAAACAAAATATCATAAACATAAAAGAATGCTGTAATAAAGAATGGACAAGTCATTGACAAATCGGTACAGGCATTGCTTCACATTGGCCCATCTGTTTTCGCGAGGCGTTTAAAGCCATTTCGCTGACAATTAGTTGTGAATTTGAAATTTGGTTGTCTTTGTAGGGTAGGTGGAGTGAAACCATGCATTGTTCGCCCGAGGCACTTTATTTTCTTAGATCAAAAAATATTGTCGAAAACAAAGAGATGCCAAAATGCAACCCACCGTCACTTTGTATGAATCGCGGGATGGTGGGTTGCGCTTAAACCTTGAGTAACTTGGGACATACCCCTTTTTTTTCGTCATAACCACGCACTCAGTCCATGATTTATGGTTTCGCTCCACCCACCCTTCCGTTCTGCGACGAGAAGCACGTTACCCACTTCCAGAGGCCATATCGCTGGAACAACCGCTTCACTTTCTTCAAGACACTCCAAGACGGCATCGGTATAGTGACTGGTCTCATCCTCGAAACACCAAGCCATAACCACGGAATTGTCCACGTCGAACCGTGCCGGCGTCATCGGCGCCCCTCCTCAATCATCTCCCGTATCGACAGGCTGCCCATGCGCTTTCCGGTTCGGAATTGTTTGAGGGCGGCAATGACATTGGCCGCAGGCTTCCTCTTCGAGGAACGTATAGGTTCCAAAGTGGCTACGGGAACACCATGTTTTTCAATGGTGAATCGTTCTCCCTTGGCCACGCGCTCAAGGAGTTTAGACAGGTGTGTTTTAGCTTCACAGGCGCCCGCACTAGGCATGTTGTGTATCCTTTCATCTGGTTGAAGACTAGTTTATTTTATGTTGTCTAAAAAGTCAATAATTTGGGTGAGAAGGTGGCGGGTGCCGATACGATTTCGAGGCGAACTGTAACCGCGATGGGGCTTTGGGGCATACCGGTACCAGTCCCCGTTTTCGTTCCGACAGTTGTCTATTTATTATTGCTCCCCTATCCTACCTGTCGAGGAATCTTTCTCGCTACGGTGTGATTCTAAATCCTTCCAATCCCCAGGGAGGCAGCAAACCATAAACAAGAAGTAAAAACTAGAGCAAAAATGGGACTGCCTCCGGCGCCCGCATTGGCTGGGGGCGTTGCAGGCAATCTTGGACCGCGGCGGAGGCTGTCCCGCTTTTTGCGGGCGTAGCGCACAGGACCGAAAAAATTGGGAACAGTTCCCGCCGCGGGTGGGTTGGTGTTTATCAGTCTATACCCATGTCTGTGGTAGAGGCGTTTTCTCGGGGCCTTTTTGTATGGGGCGGCGGAAACAGTCCCATTTTTTCTTGGGCGTATCGGGCAAGCAGGAAAATAAGGTTATGTTTTGCCACGGCAAAATATATATGATACGTTATAATGCAATATGTTCGAGTGAAACATGAATCGAAGGAACGACAAGAACACAGAAATCAGAACGGAGGAATGTGAGATGCTTAAGGAATCTGTGCGTTTGAGTAACGGGTGTGTGGCGCTGGCGGGGTTGCTGGCGATGGTAGTGTTGGGCGCCGGTATGGCGCGGGCGGAAGTGCTGCCGGAAGGCAAATGGTATTATGAAGGCGAGATCCCATACGAAGGGGAACTCCCGCCTGAGGGCGAGGGGGAACCGCCGTTTCAAAGTCACCCGGCGGACGCCAATGGAGATGGCCGGATGACGATGAGTGAGGCGATTGGGTATCTGGCGTGCTGGCAGCAGGGGAGCTGTCTCATGTCCTATGCCATCCGCGCGGCGTATCTGTGGCAGAACGGGGAGGGGTACACTTATGATGCTTCTTTGGATCCGCCGATGTGTTGGGAATTACCGGCGCCTGCGGAGGGAGAAGTGATGTATTCGCTCATGCTGGGACTGGGCGCGGTGAACCCGGAGTATATTCATGGCAGTATTACGCCCGCTCCGGAACCGGACGAGATGTGTCTGCCGCTCGAGGGTCAGCCCTGGTGCGGGCTATACCCGGAGGGGACGGAGGTATGGTTGACGCCTGTGCCGGATGCGGGCTATGCCTTTGACCACTGGACGGGCGATCTGAGCGGGAATCAAGTGCCCGCGCTAGTCGTGATGAACGACGATAAACATGTCATTGCCGAATTCGTTGCTCTCGCCGAGGGGGAAGGCGAGATTCCCGTGGAAGGCGAGCCGGTGGTGGTTCCCGGGGAACTGGTGGACGTGCCCGCGGGCACGTTCCAGATGGGCGACCCGTGGAATGAAGGAGGGGAGGAGGAGAGACCGGTGCATGCGGTAACGTTGGACGCGTACTGGATTGGCAAGTACGAAGTGACGAATCAGGAATATGCGGACGTCTTGAACTGGGCCCACGGGCGGGGCTACCTGACCAATTCCGGTGGCGGCGCATATACGGGCGGGTTGATTTATGCCTATAACCGGGCCATCGCGGACACGGAAACCAGTTCTAGTTATTCCCAACTCACGTACAGCGGCGGTGTGTTTGGCGTGCGTAGCCGCGCGGGGCATGGCGGGGTGCTGTATTCCATGGCGGATCATCCCGTAGTCTGGGTTAGTTGGTATGGCGCGGTGTGTTACTGCAACTGGCTGAGTGAGCAGCAGGGGCTGCAGGCCTGTTATGATACGGCGACCTGGACGCGGTACGAACCGGTGCGCATTGGCTACCGGCTGCCCACGGAGGCCGAGTGGGAGCGCGCGGCGGCGTGGGACGGCAGCCGGCACTGGCGCTACGGCATGACGAGTGATACGATTGACAATACCCGCGCGAACTATTGTGAAAGTGGTTACGCGAACCCGCTGAGGTTGACGGGTTATCCTTATACGTCGCCGGTGGGCTGGTATAATGGAGTGAACCCGGCACGGGTAAGCGCCCCGGGCACGTTGACGGTGAACGCGACGAGTCCGGTGGGCGCGTATGACATGAGCGGCAACGTGTGGGAGTGGTGCCACGACTGGTATGACCAAACCTATTATGCGGGCGGCGCGATGACGAATCCGCTGGGGCCGTCCGCCGGTTCGTCTCGTGTGCTGCGGGGCGGCTCCTGGGTCGACTCCGTCTGGCTCACCCGCTCGGCCGACCGCAGCTGGAGCGGTCCGGACAGCAGGTACATCATGGTCGAGTTCCGCGTCGCGGTTTCGTCCCGCTAGACTCCCGAACCCGGGTTTCGGTCTTTACCGCCGGTGAACGCCGAAAGCGGCGCGCGGCCCGAAAGGGCGTTACGGGAGACTACAGGCCGGTTCCCGCGCCGTGCGCCCGTATGAAATGCGCACGGACAAATACAGAACCGGGCCCGGGCGGCCTGGTAGCGTAATGCGAAGGGCCGCCTGGGCTTTTGCGAAAGCGAGATGCAACATGTCCCGAAGTGACTTCGCCGGTAATCGCACTTTTTCTTGATAGCAAACAAGGAGCAAAAATGGGACTGCCTCCGGCGCGCGTGTTGGCTGGGGGCGTTGCGGGTAATCTTGGAGCGCGCCGGAGGCTGTCCCATTTTTTCTTGGGAGTCTTTCTCGCTACGGTGTGATTCTAAATCCTTCCAATCCCCAGGGCGGCAGCATACTGGTTGACATACAGTCCAGAATGGTTCCTTCCGCGTGTTCGGCCCCTGTTTCCGCGTTGATGCGGGTCAATTGATATTCCCCGGACATGCCGAGCGCCTCCGGGTCCAGGGTGAGCGTTGCGGTCACAGGAAACGTACCAAGATTGGCGACGATAACCAGCCAGGCATCCGCCGTCCGGTAGACGACACCCTGCACATTTGGGTCGGATGCCTTCAGTACAACACGGTTCTGACCGGGAAGATTAAAGGCTTCCGCCTTTTCAACATCCATATAGGACAACAATCTCCAGTAAGGCATTATGAATGCGTACTCCGGCCCATCCGCTTCCAGGGAGAAGGTATATCCTTCGCCGTGTTCCGCCTTCATGCCCATCACCAGGTGCGGGTAAACGCCCCAGGCGGCCATTTTGGCCGTGCCTTCCGCGTTACGATACGCGGGCAGGTCGAGCGTCCAGGGCATACACACGCTACCGCCCAACATGCCCTTGTAGCCGGCCTCGACGATATCGGAAAACATTAACCGGTCGCTGCCCGTTTCGCCGGGGAGATAAGCGTCAAAACACAAGTTGGCCAGAATGCCTGAATTGAACGAGCCCTGGTGGCCGATGAGAAATCCTTTCTCTCCGACCAAATCCCGCAGGCGCCGGGTAAACATAAAATAGTCCTTTGCGGGAACATGGGTGCCGTTCGGGCTGTAATGGGTATCGCCAAGGATTATTTCCGGATCGTATTGGCTTTCATGCCATGAGACCGCTGTGGGCCCGTGCCAGTCCACGTAGAGTCCATCCCAATCCCGTCGGCAATAGGTTTCAAAGAATCCCGAATCGAG
>JAKLHG010000342.1 GCA_022710255.1 Candidatus Hydrogenedentota bacterium | reverse complement strand
CATCCTCCCGTGGTGCCGTCGAGCGGTGTCTGGCCGACGGCGCTCTCGTCGTGGCCGAACGACGCGCCGGTCGCGTCGGCGCTGCGGAACACCCGCATCAGCTTGTCGGCGAGGTCGGCCTGCTCGGCGAGAACATCGCCGGTTCGGGGTTCTCTTTTGATATCACGGTAAAACGCGGCGCGGGCGCCTATGTTTGTGGTGAGGAAACCGCGTTGATTGCCGCCATCGAGAGCCGGCGAGGCATGCCTCGTCCCCGGCCGCCGTTCCCGGCGGTCAGCGGGTTATGGGGCTACCCGACCAACATACAGAACGTGGAAACCCTGGGTAACCTGCCGCTTATCCTGCGTAACGGCGCGGACTGGTACACCCAGTGCGGCTCGGACTACAACAAGGGCACCCGCTCTTTCGCCATGGCGGGCAGCGTCCAGCGGCCCGGCCTGGTCGAGGTGCCGCTGGGCACAACCCTTTTGGACATCATCTACAAAGTAGGCGGCGGCGCGCCCATGGGCCGCACGGTGAAGGCCGTGCAGACGGGCGGCCCGTCCGGCGGCTGCCTGCCCGCGTCGAAATTCGACCTGCCCGTGGAATACGAGGCCCTGGCCCAGGCGGGCAGCATCATGGGTTCGGGCGGCATGATCGTACTGGACGAACAGACTTGTATCGTGGACCTGGTCCGGTATTTCCTGACCTTTACGCAGAACGAATCCTGCGGCAAGTGCCCGCCCTGCCGGGTGGGTACGCGCGCCATGCTGTCGCTGGTCACGAAGATTACCGAAGGCAAAGCCGATATGAACGACCTGGCGACGCTGGAGAGCATCGCGCGCACCGTGAAGAACGGATCGCTCTGCGGCCTGGGCCAGACCGCCGCGAACCCTGTGCTGTGCACCCTGCAGTACTTCCGAGAGGAATATATCACCCACATCGTGGAGAAACGCTGTCCAGCGGGCGTCTGTACCGCCTTGATGCGCACGCCTTGCATGAGCGGATGTCCGGCGGGTGTTTATATCCCCGGTTTTGTATCCCTGTCCAGCGAAAAGCGTTTTGACGAGGCGGCGCGCTTGCATCGCGAACGCAATCCTTTCGCGTCCGTGTGCGCCTTTATTTGCGATCATCCCTGCGAAAACCGCTGCCAACGGACGACCGTGGATGCGCCGGTCTCCATCCGGGCCGTTTCCCGCTACATCGTGGAAAAGGAGAGCAAGGTCCCCGCGCCGGAACTACAGAAAAATCCCAAGAATGCCGCGCGCAAGGTGGCCATTATCGGCGCCGGTCCGGCCGGGCTTACGGCGGCCTATTTCATGGCGCGGCTTGGGTACCGCCCCGTGGTGTTTGACGCCGCGGCGAAACCCGGCGGCATGTTAATCCAGGCCATCCCGGAATTCCGGCTTCCCCGCGAGGCGGTTGAACGTGAAATCAAGATGATTACCGACCTTGGGGTCAAAATCGAGACAAACAAGCGCCTGGGAAGCGATATAACGCTTTCGTCCCTGCGCGCGGACGGGTATGAAGGGATTATACTCAGTGCCGGTTCGGCCGTTTCAAAGTCCCTCAACATCCCCGGTGAAGATGCGGTCGGCGTGACGGATGCCGGCACGTACCTGGTTGCCTTCAACACGGGCGGCGGCAAATCCCCGGATCGACGGGTTGTCGTTATCGGCGGCAACAACGCCGCGCTGGACGCTGCGCGGGCGGCCCGGCGGTCAGGAGCGGAAGAAGTCACTGTGCTCTATCGGCGGACCCGGCGCGAGATGACCGCCTATGAAGAATATATAGACGAAGCCGAACGGGAAGGGGTGCATATCACGCCGTTGGTCGGTCCCCTCGCCCTGAAAACCGCCAAGGGCCGTGTTGTCGGGGTGACCTGCGTCCGTATGGAATTGGGCGCCTTCGACCTGACCGGACGGCCCTCGCCGGCCCCCGTGGAAAACAGCCAGTTCGATATCGAGGCGGACCGGGTCATTGTCGCCGTCGGGCGGCAGCCGAACATTGCCGGTTGTTGCGATGAAGCGGGTTTGGAGACTGACGCGTCCGGATTTGTACGTGTGAACCCCCATACCCAGCAAAGCAGTGTCCCCTGGATTTTCGCCTGCGGTGAAGCTGCGGCCGGCGGGACAGAGGTCATCGAGGCCATCGCCTCGGGCGAACGCGCCGCCGTGGAACTGGACCGGTTCCTGACCGGCGCGGAACACGCCTTCTGGCGCGTCCAAAAACTGGTGGACACGGTATTCGACATGGATGCGGAACCGGTTCCGACGTCGCGGCTGGTGGTGGACCGGGCGCGCATCGAAAAGCAAAAAGACAGTTTTGACGATTCCTTCGGCGTCTATACTGAGGAGGAAGCCGCGGGCCAGGCCAAACGATGCCTGCGCTGCGACTACTGCAAGGAACATCAATAAGCATTTTATACGGCCCGCGCTTGCGCGGCAACGAACAGGACAGCCTTTACATGGAACTTACAATCAATGGACAACGGGTGACGGCCGAACCCAATGAAACCCTTCTCAAGTGCGCCCTGCGGCACGATATTGACATTCCCCATCTGTGCACGCACCCCAGCCTGCCGCCCTTCGGCGCCTGCCGCATGTGCATGGTGGAAATCGAAGGCATGCGCGGGTATCCTACGGCCTGCACCACGCCCGCGGCCGAGGGGATGGTCGTGCGCACCGAAACGGAAGCGCTCCGTGAACTGCGCCGGAACATCCTAGGCCTGATGATGCTCGAGCACCCGAGTGCCTGCCTGTTGTGCGCGCGCAGAGAGCAATGCGAAGAATTCCGCCCGTCGGCGGAAAAAGTCGGACGCACCACCGGCTGCCACACCTGTAATAACAAAGAAGTGTGCGACGTGCGCAAACTTTCGGAAGACCTAGGCTTCTGTGAACTCTCCGTGCCGCCCCTGTATCATTTCCGGCCTCTCGAACGATCCGAACCGTTTATTGACCGTGATTTGAACCTGTGCATCCTGTGCGGCCGCTGTGTGAGGGTGTGCAAACATCAGCACGACACGTCCATTATTGACTTTGTGGGGCGCAGCAGCATTGCCCGGATCGGCGAGGCCTTCGGCCGCACCCTCCTGGACGCGGACTGCCGTTTTTGCGGGTCCTGCGTGGACGTGTGCCCCACGGGAAGCCTGGCCGATCGTTTCGCCAAATGGTTCGGCAAGCCAGATTCCTGGGCGGAAACCACCTGCATGTTTTGTGACGCCGGATGCGCCCTCAGCGTGGGTGTGGAAAGCGGCAAGGCCGTTGTCGTCCGAGCCGTGGACCCGGACCGGCCGCTGTGTGTGTTGGGCAGGTTCGCCACCGCACCCTTCATGAACGGTACGGACAGGCTGCGCGTTCCCCAAGTCCGCATCGGCAAGGTCCTGCGCGAGGTGAGCTGGGACGATGCCCTGAAAGCCGCTGCCGAAAAACTGGCGCCCTATAAGGGCGCGGCGTTCGCGCTGGTCTGCGACGCCTCCATGCCGCTAGAAGACCGGTATGTCCTGAATAAATTCACCACTGAAGTTATGGCATCGCCAAATTATATAGAATTGGCGCCCGACGCGCGGGGCAGCGCGGAAGCAACGCTGCCCGGCGCCGTCAAGGCAGTATTGGTGACCGGCAATTTCCTCAAGGAAACGCAGCGTGACGCCCTGGAGGCGCTGGTGGTGCAGGATTGTTATCCCTCGGCGCTTCTTGACAAAGCGGATGCCGTGTTCCCGGCCGCGTTTTTTACGGAAACAGACGGAACCATTCTTGACAGTGAGGGAGTTGTCCGGCCGCTGGTCCGTTTGACCACGGCCCCCGGCCAGGCCCGGACCGACCGGGACATTGTCCTGTCGCTTGGCGAAGCGCTTGGCGCTCCCGGTTTCGTCGAAAAGGACACCGCCTCTATCGCCAACGCCGCGGGTCTGCCCGCAGCGGCCTTGTATACCGAACGCGCCTCCACCCCGGCCGCGGCGTCCGATCCCGGGAAACGCCGCGTCTGGTTCCGAGGTCACAACCTCGCCTCGATGGTGGGCGGGTTGCGATCCCTGCCGGTCAATGGAGATGTTCCCATTACAGAACAAGCGCCTGCGACGGCCACACCGGTCCTTTCCTGTGAAAAAATACCGTTCCAGATTCTTTCCAAACGCGAAATTTCTCCAAACAACCACGAAATAAAGTTTTATGCGCCTGCCGTAGCCAGGAAGGCCAAGGCCGGCCAATTTGTCATCCTCATGGCCGATGCGACCTCGGAACGCGTGCCCTATACCCTGTGTGACTGGGATGCCAGCGAGGGCGCCATCACGCTGATTGTGCAGGAAAAAGGCCAGAGCAGCCGGAAGCTGGCTTTGATGCGGGCGGGCGATGTCGCCGCTCATATCGTCGGGCCTTTGGGCACCCCCCTTGAGATTGACAAGTTCGGCACCGTTGTCCTGCTTGGCGGCTGCTACGGCATCGGGGCGCATATCGCTAATGCCAAGGCGCTGCGAGCCGCCGGAAACCATGTCATACTCATCGTCGAGGCGCGCAGTCACTACCTGCATTATTACCAGGAGGAACTGGCGTCGGTGGCCGATGAGTTCATCGCCTCAACCATAGACGGATCGAACGGCGTCAAGGGACATTCCATAGACGTGCTGTTGGGGAAACTGAAACAAGGATTGAAGGTGGACCGCGTTATCGCGGTAGGCTGTCCCTTCATGATGAAGACCGTCGCCGATGAGACCGGCAGCCTGGATATCCCCGTGTGGGCCGCCCTGAATCCCATCATGCTGGACGGCACGGGCATGCGCGGCGCCTGCCGCGTCACCGTGGACGGCAAGACCAAGTTTGCCTGTGTTGACGGGCCTTTCTTTGACGCGCACCTA
>JAKLHG010000341.1 GCA_022710255.1 Candidatus Hydrogenedentota bacterium | reverse complement strand
TGCAATCAGCGCCCGTTCACCTCTTGATACATGCCATATATAGTATTTTTTAAAGATATGTCTACTAAATATGGCAGTCACCGCAAACAGACGTAATGGGGTTTAAGCCAATCGTCTTAAACGATTTCCCCAAGAAAAAAAAGCTTTACTTTTCGCTCGCAATGATGTACAATAACAACGGGTAATGTTCTTTAGAGTGTGTGTGAATTGTGCCCATACTGACGTTGAGGCCTTAATAATAAGAGGAGACGATGACGATGAAGTACTCAAAGTTTTGGATGATTGTCGCCGTATTGGCGCTGGTCGGCGTTGTTGCCGGGTACGCGATTGCTGCATCGGAAGATGCCGCTCCGGCCGACCCCCAAGTTAACTTGGTGGGCAGCACCGTCAGTGGCGGTGCAGGCGGTGCGGGCGGTGCTGCGGGCGGTGCAGGCGGCGGGGCCACCGGTGGCGGCGGGGCCGATGTGCGTGTAGCCCAGTATTAAAAGCACGCCTTCTGTATACTGAATAATTCTTTACACGAGCTGTTCACCAAAATGGTGGCCAGCCCGTGGTGTTTTTTTTCGGGTTGCCTGGTTGGCCCTTTCATGATGGTGTTTCACTGAATCGTTACACCGACTCATTGTTTCAGCAACCACACCTCGGCGATGGTGGCATAATCACGCCAGTTCAGTTCAGACTGTTCTTCACACTCCCATAGCAGCGTTAACGTCCTGTCGGCGGTGAGGGTTTTGGGAATGGGAAATTCCTTAAATTCGCCGATACCCTTGTTATATAGAATTGGCGCCAGTACGAACCCGTCGGCACGGACATGAGCCTCCCCATTTCCGGTCATGCGCAGCAGGTACGTCGCCTCCGGGTCAAGCCCGGTATAGATCATAGTCATCGGGCAATCCATGGTATCCTGCCAGGAAAGGCGTCTCCGGCTGAACCCTTCCTCCCACCACCAGAAACCCGGATTGACCGCACGCTGCATGTAGGGGTCAGTATTCAGTCCCTCCAACCGTTTCAGGTGCGGGGATTTACCGGGATGGCCGATGTCATCATAAAACGAGCCTGGAGAGGGCCTGGCCCACGCGGCAAGCGTTGCCAGTTGACGAATACGTTCGGTTTCATCGGGCAAAGCACGTATCCGGTTGAATTCATCTTCCAGGAACCAGCGGTTATTGAGCGGATATTCTAGAAAATCCAGGCTGCACCCGCGCTCATAGCCGGAAGCCTGGTATTTCTTGACGCTGGATTTCAAGCCGATGGAATGAAACAGTCCGTCATACAGGGAAACAATACGTTCCCGCAGTCCGGGTGCGACCGGTTCCGTTTCCGTGCGGTTCAATATCTTCAGGGCGGCATCCATTGCGGTGCCGGCGCCGATTTCCTTTGCGGCGACAAGTATTATGTTCGCCTCATTTTCCAGTCCTGTCTCAAACAGCAGGCGTTCCCGGGTATAGGCGTCATAGTATGCACGCACCAGAAGCGCCTGCCAGCGCCAGTTTTCGGCCAGCCCCGGCAGCGCTTTCTCGAGGCCTTGCCACAGGGCGAGTGTTGCGGGAACGGAACCGTTTTCCGCTAATGAACCCTCCCAGTTCTTTTCCAGCGCCAAGATGCTGTCCGCGATGTGCTCCGCTTGACTGGCATTAAAAAAGAACCGGGCATACTCCACCAGGATGGTACGCACCTCGCATGCGGGGTCCCAGCCGCGCATGGACCAGATGGTCTTGTTTAAGTCATCATTGATGCCGTCCGAGTAGGTTATAAATCCTGTTGTGAAGGGGGCGAAGTAGTTGTGAATGAAGGCGTAGTACACGGGCTGCGGATTGATGGGTTCGCGGCCGAGGGTCAATGAAAAAGCGGGATCCCACCAGGGCACGGGGAATTCACAGCGTACTGTATGGGTAATGTCAGGATACAGCCGTACGGGATACGCGTCAGTGAGCCGGGCGCGCGTTTCCGGGGCGGGTGGACTGCCGGGGCCCGCCACGAGCCCGCCAAACCAGTCGGGCCGTGTCCGGTCAATCCACGAATAGATATCGTCACATTGCTTTGCGTTGAACCACTGCAGTGAAAGCCACACCTTGGCATCCGGGTGAAACCGGCGCAGGCGCCCGGCAATCGCTTCCATAAATGGCAGCACCCGTTCCGGCGGATTTGCACCAGGATCGCCGCCGGGAAAAAACACGCCGGTAAGTTCCGGACAGTCTTCGTATAACTGTTGGTGTTCCGCCAGATGGGCTTCACGCCTTTCCGTGTCCGAAAGGTCGAACTCGGCCGGCGTCCAAACCCAGTAGTCCAGCCCATACAGATGACAAATTTCGCTGATGCGCCGGTTCATGGTCCGCCGATCCAGCGGCATGTGCGGGCTTTCCCGGTCATCCTGAAAGGGAATGTTTTCAATGCTGTTACAGCCGAACAGGGCCAGTTCCCTTATGTATTGCTCATACTTGGCGTCATCCCAGGTGTCGTAGGAATTAGCCTGGAACCGGTAGCCGAGCTGATGGCCGCGCAGGGGATACGCGGGACTGGAGACCTCCTTGTTAATTTCGGGAAAATAGACCGCCCCGGCTTCCCATCTCATGACGCGCAAGAAACGGCCCACGGCATATAACACGCCTCGGCCGTCGGCGCCGGACAACGTCACCCGAGCCGGCGCTACCGCTATGGAATACCCCTCCGGGGGCAGTGCGGGCTCCAGTTCCAGCACCACTACCGGTCCGGTATCCGACAGGACCGGTGACACCGGCCACACAAGGCCGCAACGTTTTTCCACCTCTTCGGTCAGCACCCGGACCGCCGTATTCACAACGATATCCCGGGAGGCTTCGGCACAATAGATGTTCGCGGTGGATAAATTGACGGCGGCGCCGCAGGTTCCGGACAAGAGGATGAGGATGGCGCAAAGAGTCTCAAAGATTCTGGCATGCATAGGAGTTCTCCCGGGTGTGGTTTAAGTTGCATACGGCGCTGCTTCGCGGTATGATTATAATACACCGCGACCTGTTGTTTCTGACGGCTGCCGGAGCGGGGCTTTCAGTGTCCTGAATGGGTAATAAAGGTTCGGCCGCCTGTTGTGAATGAAGTGGTACAGGGCGCGACAACATGTAGGAGTTGTATTCTCATGGGATTTACGGAAATCATTGCTGTTTTAGCCGTATTCAGTTCAACCGTCGGCGGCATCATGAGTATTGCCTTTGACAGTATATCGGCTTATTGGGCCACCCAGATACTTGCCGGTGTGCTGGGCGTGGTGGACGCCATGATCTATTTCTTCGGCTAGGTGCCCCAGTCCGTCAGCTGAGGTTGTACGCATCGGTCTCTCCCGTAAAGGAATTTTCCCAAGTCCGGTGAGTTCAACAGGAACCGGCGGCGCGATAGAGAGCGATTACTTTCTCCGGCGCGATCTCGGCGAGTATGTTGTGGATGGCGCAGAAGATATAGCCGCTATCCTGTTGAAAATAGCCGACCACCTCGCGGACCTGCCGTTCAATCGCCTCAATGGATCCGAGGGGAAGGGTGGTCTGGGTGTCCACGCCGCCGCCCCACAAAGCGATACGGCCCCGGCCCTTGTCCTTCCATTCCCGCCAATGGCGGCCGCCCGCCGTCCATTGCACGGGATTGAGCACGTCAAAGCCGCTGTCGATGATGTCGTCAATAAGCGTAAACACCGCGCCGCAGGAATGAAAGAAGGTTTTCACATTCGGCGCCAAACGGTGGATGGTGTCGTTCATCTGCCTGTAAAACGGCTGGAATAAGGTGCAATACATTTCAGGGGAAGCGATGGTGGCGTTCTGAGTACCCCAGTCGTCAGCGCTGCACATATACACGTCAATGTTGGGCCCCAGCGCCGGCAGCCAGCGTTCCAATTGACGAACCGCGTGGGAAATCATTAACGCATGCAGTTCCGCGACAAAGCCGGGGTCGGTGAGGCAGAGCATGGGAAACATCGCTACGCCGGTGAAATTGCCGATGCCAATGCCCGCCTGCATCCCGTTGAACAGGATGGCCCGATCGGTGGCGTGGCGCGCGTGCCGGCTCATCTCCAGGAGTTGGGCAACTTGTTCCCGTGTCGGGGTATTTTCAGACAACTCCTTTTCCAAATTGTTCAGGTCCGGACGGGGAAGGTCCCCTTCAAGAACCAGGGGTTGCCCCGCATGCTCGCTGTCGAATACATAAGCTGCCGTCGGCATGCTTAGCTGGCCCCGGTTCTGAAGGATGGTGCCGTCTTCAAGCACTTCAAAAGCGGCGGGATTGAGTACTTCCGCGTCAAGTCGGCCGCCAAAATCATAGGGATGCCACAATTCCGGCTGGGGGAAAGCGTTGGTAAGATTCGGCTGCAGGGTAACCACATCACAGCCCAGGGCGTCCAGAACGTCCGTTTCCGGCAGCGCGAGCATCTGGCCGGTATCATACACCCGCGGACGGCGATACGGCAGGCCGAGGGCGGCAACCAGTCCGGGATAGGCAAAACAACTGATGTTCGTGGACGGCATGCCCCCCAGATCCCGGGGGAGGCGGTCCGGTGGTTGAAAGTTCAGTGCGGCCAGAACGCGATCGCGACCCGTCATACTTGTTTTCTCCATGGGAAGCATTCACAGGTGTTTCCGGCAGTCGCGCCGCACTGCCACTTAACAAAACCATGAATCTCGAAAAGATGTATAATAACAGGAAGAAGCGCACGCCAAGTATACCGTAAGGGAAATCAGGAAATCATCACCAGAACCTATTTCGATTGAACTAACTGGGAAATGATGAGGTTTACAAGAATGATATACAACACCATATATACAGGGATGAGCCTCCTGCTTTTCAGCGCGGCGGGTGTATTCTCCGGATGCGGCGTGGA
>JAKLHG010000340.1 GCA_022710255.1 Candidatus Hydrogenedentota bacterium | reverse complement strand
AAATGGATCACCAGATTAATGAATGGCTTGGCAAAACCACCCCCAAGGTTACCTTTGTCAAGCAGTCCTTCGGCACAGACCTCCACCATGACGGGCGCGCCCGTGAACCGATTGTCGTCATTACTCTGTGGTATGAAACCGGAAAAGACGCATAAATACAGCATTCTTTCCAAATAACGTACGCCCTTCCCCAGCCCTCGCCTTTTTGCCCGGGAGGGGGAAAACGTTTCCTGAAGCAAAAGAACGTGGAAACATTTCCCGCGGTATGGCAAACCGCAGTCACAGAACCGGCGGTATGTTTACCGTAAAAATTCGAAGGCTTCATTGATTTCAATATTCCTTGGTGTTACAATCAACGACAGTGTGGACCACAGGGTTCTGGTATTACGGTACACTCACCGGATGAAT
The DNA here is from genome assembly GCA_022710255.1 of Candidatus Hydrogenedentota bacterium. Lineage (GTDB taxonomy): Bacteria > Hydrogenedentota > Hydrogenedentia > Hydrogenedentales > CAITNO01 > JAAYBJ01. The sequence continues at coordinate 4,440 of JAKLHG010000340.1, read as the reverse complement.
TAGCGTGCAGGATCTTTTTTACATGGTAATCACAGATTATATTGCGGAGAATTGCATACTGCCGGAGATGCGTGGCAAAACCAAACCGGAAGCGTTGAAAGAGCTGACGCATCTTCTTTTCGACACCAAAAAGCTCAAGGGGGTGGACGCCGCCCTGGATCAGATAATGGCCCGGGAGAGCACGGAAAGCACCGGTATCGGCCACGGTATTGCCGTGCCCCATGCACGCATCACAGGCTTGAAAACATTGCACTGTGCCGTAGGCAGATTCAAAGAGGGTGTGGATTTTACAGCCATAGACCGCAAGCCGGTGCACCTGGTCTTTTTGATATGCTACCCACCCACCCAGCAGACAACCTATCTGAATTTTGTGGCTACCGTTGCGAAACTGCTGCATGACACCAGTCACCTTGCCTCCCTGCTAAACGCATCCACAGCCGGGGAGCTTCTGTCGGTATTGCGGGATTTGTGTTTACCCCTGGACGCCCCCGAGGTTTATTACGCCCAGCCGAAAGGGAAAGCCCTTCCAAAGGTCCTCGAAGCGCGCGATGCTCATGCGGATATTATTCTGCTGGCGCGATTGCAGTTGTGTTATGAGATTCTTGAAACCGCCCGCACGGGAAAGCGCCAGATTAATGAACGCATCGCAAATATCCGCAGTCTGGTTGACCCGCGTATCTTGCGGCAATTTGACCGCCTGATGAAATCCCGTCCTCCAGCGCTGGTTCCCGTGGAAGCGGATACCTGCCAGGGGTGTTTTATGAAACTCCCCTCCCAGTTCGCACAGCTGGTGCGTGCCGAGACCAATGTTATTCATTCATGCACGAATTGCCGGCGCTTTATTTATATCGTCTGACGGCTTCGCGTGGTACAATGTAGGTGGATGCCCCTATAAATATGCAGGTTTTTTGTGAAGGATGTTGTCACCTGCGTGTTTCCGCGACCGGCAAGTACATGGAGCGCCGCCGGAGGCAGGGCTAAACGCGGAGAGATATGGTATGTTCCCCTTGTTAACAGTCCTTTTGGCGATAATGCCGTTGGCGGTTCCCGCAGGGGAAATGCCATTTGGGGACTGTTCTTGCGACAAGCCGGAGGTTACTGAAATCAGCGATGTCCCCTGGGAGCCCTTGCCTCCCGTTTCCCGTCCCAAAGTCATCTACGGAAGCGATGACCGTATAGACGTTTACGCAGAAACAAACCCGGACAAACTCACTTGGGCCGCTTCTACCTGCGCCTTGATTTACACCTCCCGCCTGACCGAGAACACGGACGGTTCTTATACCCTCAGCGCACCCGCAGCCTATCTTCGTTACGGTCTGCCACCTTGTGATGGGGAACCCTTCGGCAACCAACCTACAGCGCCTTATTGCTCCGGTTTCATGGTAGGCCCCGACCTGATCGTCACAGCGGGCCATTGCTACAACAGCACCTCCTTCTCCAATACGCGTTTTGTCTTCGGGTTTCATATGCTCGACGCCGCGACACCGCGCCTGACCTTTGTTAAGGAGCAAGTCTACCGGGGCATTGAGATTGTAAGTTCCCAATCCACGGGTTCTTTTGATCATTGTGTTGTGCGGGTGGACCGGCCTATACAGGCGCCCGGCGCCCAGGCCTTTAAAATCCGCCGGGACGGCTCCATCGCACCGGGCGAATTTGTGGGTGTTCTCGGGCACCCTTCCGGACTGCCCATGAAAATCGCCTTCGGTAATACCTATGTGCGCAGCTCGGTTGAAACCGGCTTTTTCGTTGCTAATCTCGACACCTATGGCGGCAACTCCGGTTCGCCGGTCATCAATGCCGCGACCGGCCTTCTCGAAGGCATCCTGGTACGCGGGGACACGGATTTCATCAACCGCGGAACCTGCTTCGAGAGCAACGTGGTGCCCGCTGACGGCGGACGCGGAGAAGACGTCACCAAAGCCACCGTATTCGCGGAGGTTGTTCCTGAAGAAACCGCTTATTCCGGCACCATCGCTTTCGACAGGGGCGGCTACGGATGCAGCGTACCCATTATGATAACCGTGATTGACGCCGACCTTGCGGGGACAGAGTCCATTCTCGTTATCGTGGAAACCTCCAGCGGTGACCTGGAAACGGTGGAACTTATCGAAGATGCTCCTGCCTCCTCGCGGTTTAACGCAACGGTAGAAACGGATGCGGCCGCAGCCGTTTTTCCCGGTTCCGCCGTGCTTGAAGTGGGGCATGGAGACACCGTGTCCGTCACGTACACGGACCTGGAAAACGAATCGGGCGAATCCGCGGAGGTGTCCGCCACGGCAATCATCGATTGTTATCCTCCGGCCATCGGCGGCGTAACCCTTTCCCTGCTTGGCGCCACCCAGGCACAAGTCCAATTCACAACGGATGAGCCTGCCCGGGGAACCCTGCGCTATGGCGCCTCCTGCGGCACCCTGGCTTTCCAGACGACGGGCACCACCGCCGTGGGCCACAGCATCACCCTGTCCGGCCTCGCGCCGGACACCCGCTATTACTATGCCATCGAGGCGGTGGACGGCGCGGGTAATGCCGGGGTTGATGATAACGCCGGGGCCTGCTACAGTTTCATGACCTACAGCACACAGAACCACTTCACGGAATATTTCAACACATCAAACCTGGTGGATATAGAATATTTACAGGTAACCTACCTGCCCATCGACCAGCCGAACCGCTACCAGGCGTGCATTTCCCCCGTGGAGGCGCTTCCTGTGCCGCCTGGAGGAGAAATCATACCTCTGGCGGATGACGGTTTTGAGGAAATACTCCTGCCATCATGGCGGCCCTTCAATTATTACGGCCTGGAGTATGACCGTTTCTTTATCGGAGCCAACGGATATATCACGTTCGGGCAGGGAGACAGCACCTATCAGGCTTTGCCCAGCCAGCATTTTCTGCTGCCGCGCATCTCGGCCGTCATGTGCGACTTGAATCCGTCGTTGCGCGGCACGGTATATTTCACCCAACTGAGCGACCGCTATGCGGTGACCTTTGAAAACATACCCGTCTATGACGGCCTGGGCCTCTATCCGCCGGAAAACAGCCACACCTTCCAGATTGAACTGTTCTTTGACGGTATCATCCGGGTCACGTGGCTTGAAATCGCTGCCACACGCGCTATTGCCGGTCTCTCCTCCGGGGCCGGTACCCCGGTGTACTTTTCTTCCATCAAGATAAGCCAGTTCAAGGATTGTGGAGATATCACCCACGAAGGCGATTTTCACAGCGCGGATACCAGCCGGGACTGGAAGATATCCCTGGCAGAACTGCTGCGGGTTATACAGTTCTACAACAGCAGTGGTTTCAGCTGCGCCCCATCAACGGAAGACGGTTATAACCCTGAAGGAAGCGCGTTTGACTGCACGCCCCATGACAGCGACTACATGGCGCAGGACTGGACAATCAGTTTGAACGAACTATTGCGCGCCATTCAGTTTTACAATGCAAGGGGATATCGACCACAATCCGGAACGGAAGACGGTTTTCAACCGATTCCCTGAACTTGCACACGCAAGCGTCTCCATTCCCTGGATAACATCGCGTCATCAACCGAATCAGGAGGCCTTATGGTTTTTATATGCAGCCCACACCGCTGTATGTCTGCTCTTGCAGTGCTCTTTCTTTTGCCTGCCGTCTCTTCCGGGGCGCAACCCCCTCCGCCGCAGGAGACAGGCGCCAGTGATTCCTGGACCGACATCAAACAAATCCAGTTCTCCCGAGGCGACCGCACGGGAATGCTACTGGCGCCCCGAACGGCGGCGAAGGGGCGGCCATGGCTCTGGAGCGCCGCGCCGCCGACCCACGACGGTATACATAAGGCACTGCTTGACCGGGGATTCCACGTCGCCTGGATAGACGTGAATGACCTTTATGGAAATGCGGAAGCCCTGTCCCATTGGGACGTTTTTTATGAATGGGCGGTGAACGAACAGCAGCTTTCCGGAAAACCAGCGTTACTGGGAACAGAGGAAGACGCGCTGGCGCTGTTTAGCTGGGCCGCGCGCCACCCTGATGCTGCCGGATGTCTCTATGCGCAGGATCCCTGGCTGGACCTACAGCCCGTTCCCGACCCGGCTTCCCCCGTTCTGGAAAAGGTCCGCCACGCCCATGGGTGTGTTAGCGGCACGGAGGCAACCTCCCTTCCCGACGCCCCCTTGAACAAAGCCACCGAATTCGGAAAGGCGGCTATCCCCATGCTGTTCCTGCATCTTGGAGAAGAAGCAGCGTCTCCTGTGCGGAAACAGGCGGAACAGTTCTATAAAGCCTATCGCCTGGCAGGCCAAGGTTCTTTTGAGACCATTACCGCGGCGGACAACCCCCTTTTAGAAGATGGGCTCACCCTACATGCAGTGCACTTCATTCTTAAAAATACCGGCCAGCTGCCCACCGCAAAGCCGGGCGAACCGTTGCCGCAAATGACGGCATGGGCGATGGCCGATTTTT
>JAKLHG010000034.1 GCA_022710255.1 Candidatus Hydrogenedentota bacterium | reverse complement strand
CTCGCCAGATGCTTCGCCTGCAAGAGAAACTTCAACACCATTGACCTCGTCATGATGGAAAAAAGACTCAACTTCAAAGACGCCGTGCGCTATCTGCAAACCATTCGAAAAGTGGACACAAAACAACTGTGCGCCGAACTCGCAAAGAAACTTTCCGCCGACGCCTCCCCAGCAAAATAAAAAAGCGGCGCAAACTCATCCCCACAAAAACGAGCAAGAAACACGAGTAAGAAACACCTTGACAAAAGCGACACAATCTATTGTATTATTCTCGACACAAGGAGTGTCTGTGAACTGTCAGTCAATGTGGGACTGGCGGTGCCAAATAATGTGAGCCTTAGCAAAATAGGGCATCACGCCGTCTGAGGAACGGCCCCCGAACGATTTCAATGCGATCGGTGCCCCCTCGTCCAACCCTTGTTCACGGGGCTCAAAGTCCGATGTTTCCGCGTGACTGCCCTTGCTCCAATGCAGCGTGATGGAATTCGGAGAGGGGAAAACGACGACGAAGTCCGCGGAATTTACATCGTGAAGCACTTCCGGCTCTTCGCCCGCTTCCCGTTTTACCCCCGGCCGCCACTCGGCAGCCCCGAAGACCGAGTACCTTCGCGTTTCAATAAACCAAGGTCTTTCCGACCGCCGCGGAACCGCCGACGCAGCCTCGCTGCTGTAGGCATCCGAGAGTTTCAGTTCGGCAGATGCATATACCGCGGCATCACAGGTCCCTGTAATGCAACATAATATCAGCATTAAAACCGGCATCTTCACCTGTTCCTGCATAAATTATGGTTCCCTATCACGCCTTGGTTCGTGCGGCACTTCTTGCTTCTGTCCCTCTCCGACGGGTGTGAGAACATCATACCACAACGCCTGGCGGGATCAGCGTGCCAGTGCGGATGATGGTCTTCGGCATCGTCTTCATGCGATCCGGCATTGCCTATCATTGTCGGTACGCCGTCGGGATTGTGTCCCGACGGGTTATTCCGTCAGCACCACCGGTTTTACGATAAGGATGTTCACCGGGACGAGAATCCCGGAGAAGGTGTTACCCCTGTACTGGGTGGGGATGGTGCTGTATTGGTTGGTTAATTCAGGGACATCCCATAGGTGGCCCTGAATTTCTCCCGAGAGTAGGTGATTCTTTTTCTGGACGATTGAGCGATTGGATAAGTTGGACTAAACGGCTATCGCCGTGAGTGATCGCTCCAGAAGGCGTACCTTCCTTGATGCGCCCTCTTGCCACAAGCGCCGTAGGTAGTATTTTGGCGCACCAAGGAAGGTACGCCTACTCAAAACCCGAAACTCTCGTGAACGGTTACAACTATTTAACTGCAGTGACGTCTGTCCCGGGTTTCGCGGCCTTGGTGTAAATGCAAGTAACGGTAGATCCTGCTGGACAATTACAAAGATGTTTAATAAAAATGCAGGGCTGCATTATAATCACTAAAGTACAGAAACAAACATATTTTTATCTGGTTATTCATGGGAGGTTAATCATGTCTTCCAAGGTTACTATAGGCGCGGGGGTATTGATGTGCTTGTCGCTCACGGCGTTGGCCTCACCGGGTATCACGGCAGCAATGATGGCGTTGGTTGCGTGGGAGATGCCGCCTCACACTGTGGCCGGGGAGGACGGGATTAAAGAGCTCACTTCCACGGAAAAAGAGACGGCTGTTTATCACCCTGCGGATCTGGATTTAAACTGGCAGATGGTGATGAGCAAGGCAATCGCCTATCTTGCGGGTTGGCAGGGCGGCTTATTGGATACAGGAGTAAACACAGAAAGGAGAATCAAACAATGTCGGCTGGGAAAATAGGACGGCGCACCTTCCTTCAAGCGAGCGCGAGCGGAATGGCAGCATTAAGCATGGCTCACAGAACAACGGGAGCGGTTGAGGTCACGGCTACATCGAAACCGGCCCTCCTTGGCGGCGAGCCCATGCGTAAGGAACCCTTTCCGAGTTGGCCCCAGATAGACGAACGATACGAGAAAATGTGGCAGGAAGTCCTTGAGAAACGCGGCTGGTGCAGGTTAAATGGGGACTATGTTGAGCGGTTCGAGGCCGAATATGCGAAGACTATCGGGTCCAGGTTCTGTCTTGCAGTGGCAAATGGCACCAGCGCGTTGATTGCCTCGCTCAACGCCCTGGGGGTTGGCCCTGGCGACGAGGTGCTCGTGCCGCCCTATACCTTTGTCGCGACTATCAACGCCGTATTGTTGCAGTATGCCTTGCCCGTGTTCGTAGACACCGACCGGGAAACTTTCCAGATGGACGCCTCGGAAGTGGAGGCGTTGATCACGGAACGGACGACCGCCATGATCCCGGTTCATCTCGGCGGCAACGTGGTGGACATGGACACCTTATCGGCCGTATCGAAGAAGCGCAACGTTCCGATCATCGAAGATGCGTGCCAGGCGCATTTCGCGGAATGGCGAGGCAAACGCGTGGCAAGCCTGGGGGACACGGGCTGTTTCAGTTTCCAGGTGACCAAAAACCTTTGCTCAGGAGAGGGTGGCGCCATGTTGACCGACCGGGAGGATCTTATCGAGCGCGCCGGTTCCTTCCACACCAATGGCCGGCCATGGCGCGAAACGAGTGGTTTCTCCTACGTTCGGAACGGCTCGAACCTGCGCATGACGGAATTTCAGGGCGCGCTGCTGTTCGAACAACTGCCCCGGGTCGAGGCGCAGAGCCAGATACGGGAACAGAACGCCGCCCACCTCACCAAACGGCTGGAAGCCGTTCCGGGTATCTATCCCGAAAAGACCTATGAAGGTACAACCCGCAATGCCTACCACCTGTATATGTTTCGATACGACGCCGAAGCGTTTGGGGGCCTTTCCCGCGATCGTTTTCGGGAGGCGCTCAGCGCCGAAGGCATCCCCAGTTCACCCGGCTATACGCCGCTCAACGGGCAGCCCTTCCTGAAAGAGGCCCTCTACTCGCGGGGCTTCTTGAATGTTTATGGCAAAGCGGCCATTGACGGTTACTTCGAGCGTATGGCCTGTCCGAAAAATGATCGTTTGTGCACTGAAGCCGTCTGGTTCACGCAGAACATGCTTCTTGGACCGCAACAGGATATGGATGATATCGCTGATGCCATTGAGAGAATTTATGCCAACGCGAAAGCACTGATGGCTTGACGCTGACGTTGCCAACAATCCGTCCGGCGCTAATTTTTATTTAGGGTCCAACTATGGTTTTACGGAAATTTGTGGCGGTTTAATTTTGTCTTACGCGCCCCTGCTTGTCCGGCAGGGAAGAAAAGAAGGGGTTTTACAGGCACATTGCTATTTTTCAGATTCGGCAAACCGATTGCGCAACGCCTCCAATTCATTACGAAGTTCCCACGGGACGCGCGGTCCAAGACTGTCAAAGAATTTTTCAATGTCGTCCGATTCCGCCAGCCATTCCTTGGCGTCCACGTGCAGTAGTTTGTCCAAGATGCCCGCTTTGAGTTCCAAGCCGGTCATGTCCAGCGCTTCGCTGGTGGGGACATAGCCAATGGGCGTTTCCGTTGCGGCCCCTTCTCCCCGGGAACGCTGAATAATCCATTCAAGCACCCGCAGGTTTTCGCCGTACCCCGGCCATAAGAACTTGTTGTTTTTATCTTTGCGGAACCAGTTTACGTGGAAAACCTTCGGTGGGCGGTTGATGGAGCGTCCTATATTTATCCAGTGTTTAAAGTAGTCCGCCATGTTATAACCGCAGAAAGGCAGCATGGCAAACGGGTCACGCCGTACTTCGCCTTGCTTGCCGTACTGCGCCGAGGTGCGTTCCGATGCCATGCTGGCGCCGACAAACACACCGTGGTTCCAGGAATAGGCTTCATACACCAGGGGCGTCAGGCGATCGCGGCGGCCTCCAAAAATAAACGCAGCAATTGGAACGCCGTGATGGTGTTCCAAGCGGTGTGAAGCGGACGGACACTGCTGCAGCGGCGCCGTGAAACGGCTGTTCGGGTGCGCCCCGAGGATTTCCTTTCCCTCCTTATCGGTCATCCCGCGTTTCCAAGGGCGCCCAAGCCAGTCCAGGGCCTCTTCGGGCGGCTCGCCATCGCCCTCCTCCCACCATACCGTCTTGTCGTTGCCGAGCACCACATTGGTGAAAATGGTGTTTTTCTGAACCGTCAGCATGGCGTTTCGGTTGGAGGTGGAATTGGTGCCGGGCGCGACTCCAAAGAATCCCGCCTCCGGATTGATGGCCCATAGGCGTCCATCGGTATCCGGACGAATCCAGGCAATATCGTCGCCAACGGTCCAGATGCGGTAGCCTTTGCACTTAAGGCCCTCGGGCGGGATCAACATGGCCAGGTTGGTCTTTCCGCATGCGCTCGGGAATGCCGCGGCCACATAATCTATATGGCCGTTTGGCTCCTCGACGCCCAGGATGAGCATGTGCTCAGCCAGCCAGCCTTCTTTGCGCGCCATGCAGCTTGCCATACGCAGCGCAAGGCATTTCTTGCCCAGCAGCACGTTGCCTCCATACCCCGAATTTACCGACCAAACCGTATTGTCCTCGGGAAAATGAAGGATGCGCCTGCAATCGGGATCCAGATTGGCCTTGCTGTGCAGGCAACGGGTAAACTCATTGCTCTGTCCCAGCGAATCCAGCACTTTTTTTCCGACCCGGCACATGATCATCATATTCAGCACCACATAGAGGCTGTCCGTCAACTCGATGCCGATCTTGCTGAAGGGTGACCCGATTGGACCCATGGAGAACGGCACCACATACATCGTGCGCCCGTGCATCGAACCGCGGAAAAAATTGGCCGCTTCAAAATAGGCCTCTTCCGGATTCTTCCAGTTATTGGTCTTACCGGCATCCTGTTCGCGCTGGCAGCAAATAAACGTCTTGTCCTCGCTCCGGGCCACATCCAGTGGATGGGTACGGTGATAATAGGAATTTGGGTGCTTTTCCGGATTGAGCGCAATGATTTCCCCTATGCGTATGGCTTCCGCGATGAGCAGTTCGCGCTGCACATCACTTCCGTCAATCCAGATGATTTTATCCGGAAGGCATAACGCCGCCATTTCCTCAATCCAGTTTCTCAAGATATTATTCGTGGTCAAAGGCTCACCGTCATATAACATAAACCATATCTCCTAGGTTCGGCATAGTGTGCGGTATCATAACAAACAATACGCCTTGGGATACACCTACGGTTCCTGCCCCGATATTTTAATCAGAAAACCAAGACCCAATACGGAAAAGCCCATGTGAAATTATCTGATAAGGAGCCCAACGCAGGCTTTGCCCGCATCCCAGAACCGTATAGAAAAACTGGACGCCCACACGCATCCAGTTCCTGCAGCACCTTTGTCAGGTGCGCCAGGGAACGGACCGCCTCCTCCTCTGTGCCGCACTCGACTGAAAGCACCCCCTTGTAACCCACCGTCTTTTGCCGCTCCACCCGCCCTTTCCAATCAATCACCCCATCGCCGCAGTCGCAGCCGACCGCTGTGCTGGTGACCGTGCCGCGTTCTTCTTCGACCTGCTTAACCGAGATATCCTTCGCATGGACATGAACAACCTTTTCGATTACGGCTTCCAGCATCTCGTATGGGTCCGGACCGGCGAGAAAGGTGTTTCCGCTGTCGTAGTTGCATTTGATCCATGGCGAGTCCACCAGCGACAAGAGCCGTTTCATGGGCTCAATCCTGGCGGTGTACGGCCCATGCGGTTCGATGGCGATGCAACGGCACAACCGCAGGCGGGGGAACTTGGGGAAGACCTGTGCAAAGAGACCAGAATCGGCCGACCCTGCCGTGATGCTGCGTTTCTTGATCAGATTGAAACGTAAATGAAGCGTTCTATCCGTCCTTGAAACGCGGCCTAAGTCTTAAACATGTCCCAGAATTAAATGATTATAGGATCGCGATTTTAGTCTATTCAGTACTTATTTCGGAATATGTCCCCGTTATTCCGTCAGCACCACCGGTTTTACGATACGGATGTTCACCGGGCCGAGAATCCCGGAGAGTGTGTTGCCTCCGTACTGAGTGGGGATGGTGCTGTAATGGTTGGCCAGCGTGTTGTATACCAGAATTTCCAGCAGATTCTCACCGGATTTCGCCTGTTCGCTGATGTCGATCTTCCAGGGCGCCGTAACGAGGAAACCCGCAGCCTGGCCGTTCACGCGAATTTCCGCCGTAGCATAAACACAACCGAGATCGAGAATCACCCGTACATCATCCCCGCATTCGGGCAGGGTGACCGTTTTTCGATACCAGGCGCCGCCGGAATACTGGGCAAGCGCCCCCGTTGCCGCCCAATCCCCGGCAGCGATCTGTCCCGGCCCGCAGTCCAGGGCAATCGGTTCCGGAAAGGCGGCGCCGTCGTAACAACCCCGTTCCTGTTCCACGCGCAGGGCCACAACCATCGCGAGGGCTTGCGGTTCGGAAATCACCGCCTTGTGCAGCGTTGCACCGTCGAATCGTGTTTCGGCCGTTTGAAGTGTCACGGGCTTGCCGTCCGCCCACGCCTGCACCTTGCCATGGGCCCAGAAGGTCATGCCGCGCAGTCCCGGCGGAGACATGAAGCGATACCATCCCACGGGAGCGGGCTCAGCAGGTTTCGAGTCATAGGACACGATGCTGTCATTGGCATACCAGGACATGGCCAGGGGATATTCCTGTGTCTTGTCCGGAACATCCGCGTATTGAAGCATGACATGCGTCCGGCCCGGTTTCCCGAAGCGAAGCAAAAGCGGATTCCATCCTGCCTGTAGGGACAGCGGACCATCCCTATCTGCAACCGCTTCTCCGTTGAGCCATAGGGATTCGGGTTTCAATGCGCCGGAGCGCAATTTGGCCTTGGCCTCGTGTGAAGAAAGCGCCGAGGTCCAGAGGTAGTACCACCCCCCTTCACCCGTTTCTGTCTCATATTCGAAACCCGTATGCGAGTACGAAGCCTGCCCCAGGCAAATGAAATCGTCCGTAACCCCTTCCTTGAGACCGTGCCACCCCTGGGGACCGGGGTCTTTCTCGTTTCCCCAGCGTGTGGAGAACAGGTAGGGTCGCCAGGAATATTCGTTGTCCCCCACTCTTACGGGAACTGACGGGTCCACTTGCTTGAGCGCGCCCAGTTGCATGTCAAGGGTCTCAAGATCGCTATTCTCGGGCAACGGGCCCAATTTCCAGAACCGGGTGCCGAAGGAACAACTCCGTTCCGTCCAGCTCGTTTCATCGAGTTCCGGCGCCTGCCACGCACAGCCCGGCTCCGTCTCCTCCCGATAAAGGAAGCGTCGGGCTTCCGGGCCGATGACCGTTTCCGTTGCCGGAAGCCGGAAATCGCCCCAGCGGTTGTCCATGGTCGGTTTCAGTTCGAACTCCCACAGCCCGTCAATCGCAATCGGCCCTTCAGGCAGGGCCGCTTCTCCGCGTACCGTGACGCTCCTGTTTCCGGAATGAACGACCGCCGTCTTTTCTCCGGCGGTCTCCGCGATCCCGAAAACGAGAATGCGTCCGTCCGTTTCTTCCACGGCCTGGATTTCATCGAGATTGGTTTGTTCGACCTGGAACCGGCTTTCCCCCGGCCGGAACACGAAGAAGAGCGGCTGGCTCGTCTCCACCGGGATGCGCACCTTGGTGCCTCCGTCCACAGGCACCCACCCATACACCGGCTGGGTGGTTCCCGTCCAAGGATCCCACAATTCCACCACGCCCCGGGAGCGGAAGAAACACTCCGTGTTCCGCGGCGCGCCCATGACCATGTACACATCCGTCCCGCCTATGCGGCGGTGCAGGACCTGGACGGCGCCATCCGGGATAAAATCCCGGGCGATGACTTCCGTGATGAAATCGGCGACCGGTCTTGACTTGCGCGCGTTGGTAAAGACATAACCAACGCCTCCGGCCGGGTGCTGCTGTTTGACGGCGATTGCCCCGGCCTGCGCTTCCTTGGCCGTCATGCCGAAGAGGGTCTTGACCAGGGCGTCCAGTTCCGGGTCTTCCCGGCCGATGCGGTCGCTGGCTTCCGGAAGGGCGCCGACACCAATAACCGTGCCGCCGTTCTTGTAAAACTCGAGGGCCTTCACCATCGTGGAATGACGCACGGCACGCATGGCAGGCAACACCAGCACCCGGTACGCCTCGCCGGACACCCGTAATTGACCTTCTTTCACCTCGGCACGCTCCAGGGACTCAAAGTCTATAAAGTCAAAGTCCAGCCCGCGCAGCGAATACATTTCCGTGCCGATGCGAAAGGCGGTGTCTTTCGCCTCCTCGCCCCCCATGCCCGCCTCCAGCGCCGCGACGGGATACAGGATTGCCACATCGCATACATGCACGCCCTGGCTCAGCAGGTAACTGAGCCGCTCGAAATAAGTGAAGAATACGGCCATGTGTTCCCAGTAGGGCATCCGAAAATGAAAACAGGGCGGCGCCCATTCCCAGAAACTGCCATGGGTGGTGTAATACAGTCCGTGCAGATTGAGCAGGCTCGCCCCATACAGGAAATTGCGGCAGGAAGAGTCGAAGATGGTGGCCGGCGTCGCGCTCCAGCCTAGACTGTGGTAGCCCTCCAGCCAGACGCGGGGACGTTTGTACAGGTGGGCGATGGAACTGGACACCTTGTCCTTGCGCAAGTCCGCTGAACCGCCGGGCGTGTCGTGTCCCGGCGCTGTGTACCAGCGCACGCACCGGAAATAATCGCCGAACTCCACCGGATTAAGGCCTCGGCTGCCCGGGTCACAGGCGTAAATCATCCCCCGCTGCCAATGCCAGTCGAAGATGGGCCGGAAATAATTCTCCTCAGACAAACGTATCATGACGTCGGAATAGTCGAGGCGGATTTTCGGGGTTGCGGGTCCGATGTCCGCGAAGAGCCCCGGCAACAAGGGCCGTATGTCATAGCCCTTTCGCTTTTCAAACTCCGCCGCGAAGTACGCATTCCAGAGCCAGCCTTCCACGCCGAAGGTCAGTTCGTCCTGAAAGAAATAGTTGAGCCCCTTGGCGATGTCGCCCGGGCTGTGTTCAAGAAAGGGCTCGAAGAATCGCTCGATCACTTTCCTGCCCGATTCGGGATTCATGGGATCCACGGAGCGTTCCGGGGAATGAGCGCAAACGGCGACGACCCGCCACCGTCCTTCCGGCGGTGTCCATTCCAGCCGGTGCCCGCGTACCTCCGCAAGCAGGTCGATATCCGTGTCCGGCTGAATCGCCTCGCCATCCAGGCGGTAAGCCCGGAGCGCCGTGAGCGTTTCCGGAAGGGTCCATACGAAAGGCGTGCCACCCGCCGTATCCTTTTGCTTATGTTCGAGCCGGGTCCCGCGCAGCGACCCATCGGTAATCCCGATTTCATAGAACAGGTTATCGTGTCCCGGCCAGTCTATCGTGTAGCCGCTGATGCCGATGCCCATGTCACGCTTGCGGCACTCGCCCGCCAGCCAGGTCCAGATATCCCACCACGCCTCGGAGAAGATGGGCGGCTCCGCCGGGTAGGTGGCCATGTCCTTGTCATGGGCGTAGTTGACCTGTACGCCGGGAATACCCATGGCATGGAGTTTTTCAATCTGCCAGAGGAGACGCTCCTTGTCCAGGGGATCGCCGGTCCACCACCAGAAAGGCACCTCGCCATAGCCGGCCGGCGGATTCCTGAAGCCCTCCTCCAGGTCTGCGGGCGCCTCCGCATCCGGGAACCCGGGGGACTGCGGCGGAGCCGGCGGCAGGAGGGCGGGGTCACAAAATTGCGGACCTTCGCTGTTGGCCGTTGCGCCGGTGACCGACACCACCCCCAGTGTAATCAGCATGCAGGTGTTCATAATAAAGGTCTCCTTGGTTCTTGCTACAACGCAAGATTATGGACGCATTTCCTCCCGCGGAACAATTCACAGGATATCATAATGAGACATTCCGCCGTGGTTCACGGCCTGACGCCCTGTTGGCCGCCGAATTCCTGCCAACAGTCGTCTCCCCCCGTCAAAGCCTTTGGGCACGTGTTTCCTCCATTCCCCGTACTACCCCTATCCTTGCCGCTCCGAGGAAGGGCGATACCGGGATCGCAACTTTTTTTACTGCACCGAAGGCACCTCCTTCTTCCGTGCCACATCCCGGACGAAGCGCAGGAACTTGTGAGGCGCATACGCGAAAAAATCGATACCCGTCATTCCTTCCATCCACACCTGACTCGCCGTAAATGTAAATCGACAACCCGGATGCCGCAGGCCGTGGTGTAACTGCATACTTCCTGACCTCATTGGGGTTATTCAATGATTACTCGGAATCCGGTTTGGCACTTTTTTGATGCCATGTTCGTATAGGACCGCAAGAAAGGGACAGACCACGAAATAGCCAATAGCAGTAAAGGGCATCCATACTTCGTTATTGACGGCTATTTCGTCGTCAGTCCCTTTTTGCTCTGTCTTTTTGTTTGTTTTTCAGTGCCATGGGCATTTCCGACGAGATCAGGATATCTGAACTGGAATTTGTGAAAAGGCGCAACTCCCGTGCCAGAATCCGTTGAGTGAAAGCAAGTGCCGCAGTGAGCCGGAAGGCGATACGGATGCTGCTATTCGGCCACTTTCGCATTGCCTATTTGTACAACAAACAGAATACCGTGGATATGCCGGGAGTATTTCATGCTGCACTCGATATTGACAACTACCTGCCTCAAAGCCTGTTGAGCGTGAAGTCTCACTTCTTAACTTCAGACTTCCTGAACTCGTCGGAATATACAATGGCACTTTTTGTGAAAACACATAGACTGAATAAAGAAGGGACTGACTGCCAAATAGCCCCTGAGTACAGCGTATAATCCTGTTTTTCATGCTTGCTATTTGGTAGTCTGTCCCTTCTTTACGGTCTTTTGCGTCAAACTTTGTGCAATACTATTTTCCGAAAAACCACGTCAAAACTCTGTCGAGGTCAGGAAGTCTGAACTTTTGTCTTTCGTACTTGCATCCAGGCATTATAAAAGCGGGGGCCATCTAACAGGTATCCCTGCATTGCTTTCCATCACCCTGAATATAGCCCCAGCGAAATCATATTACATGCTGGATAATAAAGTTCAGATAGCCTTGGCGCCCGGCGCCCTTGGTCCACCTGTTTACGGATTTGATCAGGCGCTTCAAGCATTGTAATAGAATATCGACCGGGATGGAGTCGGTATTTTCCATGGGCGGCGCATCCTCGAACGGGAGAGCGCGGCCAAGGCGCCATTCACACATGATTTTGATGTCATCGTATAACTGTTGTTCGAGTTCGGATTGGTTATGACGCCTTGGCTGCCGCCCTTGCGACTCCTCCTTATAATCATCGAAAAGATTTTCATAGACGCGCAAGACATCATAATCGGACATTTCCCGATGGCGCTTATACAGGCTTACAACGGCAAATTCGATGTTTTGAAGCACATCAGGATGTTCGTATTCAATCGGCATACTTTTCTCCTATGTTTCATCCGTGTTATAGCCCCTAAATTCCGGGCACACATTTTCCCAGAAAATCAAGGAGGAAATCAAAGGACCGACACACTACACAATACACGTCTATGGGTCCGTTTGTTGTTCATGTTTCGTTTCAGCGGATACCTTTTTCCTGGGGCGTGGGTAATGCCCCTGTTAATAGTACAGCAGCACGATTTCATGGATATCGTTCGCGATGAGCTCTATTTCGTTGCCCCGGCGGGATAGTCTCGTTTCTGGATTAAATGCCGTGACCTCCCGAATATCCATTGATGTAGTTATTGTTGTCCGATACGAGGGTGCGTCTTCAATCAATCCCGGCAACACATAGGGGCGGTTTACGGCGGGCGTCGTCTGCGGCGGGATGTTATAACTGAGCAGATGCACGCGCAAGGTGCGTGTTTCAGGTTCATCGCTGACCACGGCCTGCACCGTAACGGGGGCTGTGATTTGGATGCGCGGATTCGGGTGGAGATACCGCACGGCGTTCACAAGAAGGCGGCGGGCCTCCACTATCGCGTGTTCGCTGGCTGTCGCATAGTCCGGCGAGGCTGCAAAGGTAAGCACTTCGCCCTTTCCAACCTGATTCAGCAACAAGGCCGGTCCAACCGGCGTATCGGGGCTCATGGGCCATTCCGTGCCTTCTTTGCCTTCCTTCTGCCGGGTGGTGCGATACGGCTTGATCAATTCCCCGAACGCTTGCGCCGTATCCGGTTGGTAGACGGCTGCGGGGCCCTTCACCAGAAAGGGCCAGTCTGCAGGGATTGAAGCATAAAGCGTTTCCGGCATCTCCCCGGACAGGCGGACCCAGTTGTCCTTGGCGGGCAGCGCTTCAACCAAGTGCGCCCCGAGGAGGGCTTCCAGCGTACTGTTCCCGGCCGACGCGCCCAGGCGATCATAACACCCGGACAGGCCGGTGATAATCAGTTTCCCGCCCTTCTCCACATAGGCGGAAAACAAGTCCACCTCCTGCGCACGCAGGATGCCGGCGTTGGGAAGTACGACCACGGGAAATCGTTGCAAGGTTTCCGCGTTGACATTTTCATCCAGCACTACCCCCCAGGGGATATGGGCATACACCAACGCCTTATGGGCCCCTTGAAAGGCGGTGAAATAGTCGCCCGGCTGCTCCCGTCCCACCCAGTCGCGGGTCCTGTGACTGAAATAAAGGCCCACATCGGCAAGAGGTGCCTGTCCGAAATGGGCCTGTTTCGCATGCACTTCCCTGAAGGCCTCGCCGATACGTTTATAGGCCTGCGTATCCAGCCCGCCGTCGAAACCGGTCTTATCCACCATCGTCACAAACGCGCCGTGCGCGAGCAGGGACAATAGTTCCCAGCGAATATCTGTCAGGGGGCGTGTGGTCTGGTCATGATACATGCGCACGCCCCGCTGCATGGCCACTTGCACCGGCCTGCCCGGGGTCGCGGCCCGGTAAAAGGCAACATTCAACCCCACCGTGAGGGCGCTGAAGCCCCAAACGCCGGTCTCGCCGGTCACGAAATCGGCCGTGTTCGCGTGCTGGACAGGCCGCTGTCCCACTTCGAAGGAAAAGGGCGGATTGCCATGGTAATTGAAGTCTACCGACGCATTAGGGTCAATGGACTTTACATGGGCATACAAGGCATTCATGAATCGTTCGCTGCTCTTGTAGCGGAATTCGAGAAATGTGTTCCAGTCCTCGTCCCAGGTAACGCCCGCCGGCATTTTCCGGCCGTGTTCCGTTTCAAAGGCTTGGCGGCACGCTTCACACCAGCAGCCATAGGGAGGGCCGAAGCCCTGATCGAGCATATCAATATGAAATCCCTGGATGCCGTACGCGAGTTGTTCCGCCAGGATTTCCTTCATCGCTTCCAGATACCCGGAGATGTAACAGAACCGGCCGATAGGAGCACCGTTCATATCCCGCATCGCGTATTCCGGATGGGCCTCCAGAAAATGACCGCCCTGCTGTACCACACAATAGGCGATTACCGGCATGTCATACGCGGCGGCGGTATCAACCGCCTCTCGAAGCGGATCGCGTTCGCCCAACCCCGGCGCTTTCGGCAGGATGGTGGAGTTGTAATAGGCATAGTCCCCGTCCCGCACCCATATAACCAGGTATTCACTCCCCGCCTCATGGCATTGCTCAACAATGTTCCGCCCGTTAAATACCGCACAATAGCGGTTGTCTGACGCGTCGCTATACCCGAACTGGGCGCCTGTGGGCCCCACCTCCATCCCCAAAAGCGAATTCGTATACCAGGGAGCATCAGCGGCGCCGGCGTTCGCCATGAAAAGGAGGGTGCTCATCA
Source organism: Candidatus Hydrogenedentota bacterium (assembly GCA_022710255.1). Taxonomy (GTDB): domain Bacteria; phylum Hydrogenedentota; class Hydrogenedentia; order Hydrogenedentales; family CAITNO01; genus JAAYBJ01. The sequence goes on along the minus strand of JAKLHG010000034.1, from coordinate 325 downwards.
AGATTGTCCCATAAGTACTCATGTTGTTACCGTCCTTACATAAAAAAGTAGTAACTGTCTAGCAGGTCTCATCCAGAGTTGCTTCTTATCCCAAAATCATATCAAATATGAGCGAAAGCAGGAACTAACCCGCATATTTCACCACCCCCTTGTGTCCATGCAAACAAATCCGATTTGAGGGGGAAAATGGGACATGAGTGTATTATGGGGTAGTACAGCCCACCATTTTTGCATTCGCAGAGACACTTCCCCCTTGCCCCCATGTTCTTATCGCACCGGCTTGGCCTTTGTAGTGCCATTCGCCCATGGGGGTGGCGCTTGGGGG
>JAKLHG010000339.1 GCA_022710255.1 Candidatus Hydrogenedentota bacterium | reverse complement strand
ATCCTTGGCGGCTGGAGAGGGCAAGACAGACTAAGATGCTATCCCTGCCGGCAAGGATGCCAGCGTTCCCAGTGGTGGAATAGTTTAACGGCCGCGCCGGAGGCGCTACTTCTTCCGGGCAACGTCCCGGACGAAGCGTAGACACTAATCTATCTGGAGAACTTGCGCGGGGAATTTTTCACACGCAGGTTTCCTCCCGGTCCATGGTGAATAAAAGCCACATGAAGATTGTTGAGAGAAAAAAAAGAAACGGAATCGAAAACAACCGTGTTGAACTCTAATGAAATAGGAATAGTCCTTGCGCGGACAGGCAAACGAATGCTCTTCATCGGCCTGTCGGTTCTGTTCTGTTTCTATTCCTGGGGCGTGTGTTGCATGGAATCCTGCCCGGAAATGACCCCCCGGGAAGATCTATCCGGGCGCTGCTGTGATTGTGCACCGGTTGCGGCCTGCATGGACGCCCCGGATGAATATGTGCGCCAGGCCCATCAGCACCCGCGCCACGCCTTTCATTTCCATGAAACCGTTCCTGCGCTGCCCGGGGTAAAAGACAAGGAACTCCGTCCGGATACGGGCGGCCCGGGTTCTCCCAATCCCTTTATTCTCCAGCCGCATACCGTTTCAGCCGGATGTTTTACTTTACTGAAAAGTCTTTCTGTACCGGACTGTAACGGGTACTGCGTTTGCCCCCTTTCCGAACAAAACCCGCCCTTGATGAATTGATCGTTCTTTCCCTTCACGAATCCCTCTCCGCTGTACGTGTACCCATGCCTGCCCCTGGCGGGCGAGAAAGGACGCATCATGTATCACCGTTTTGTTTTTACTCCTTCCCTGGTGCGGCTGTTCCTGCTGGCGCCTGTATTTGTTGGGTTGCTTGCGGGTTGTTCCGTGTCCGGCCCGTCAGCCCCGGCCGAAGACGGCCATGTCCATGCCGAAACCGGGCACGCCGACGGGCATGATCATGGCCCGGGCGAGGAACAGATGTCCGTCACCCTGTGGACGGACACGCTGGAACTGTTCACCGAGTTTCCGCTTCTGCAGGCGGGCGCCCCGCAACGCTTCCTCCTTCACCTGACCCATGTGGCCACGGGACTCCCGTTCAGCGAGGGCGAGGTCCGCTATCACGCGGAACCGTCCGGCGGCGGCGCTACCATTGAAGGAACGGGTCTCATGGAACGGCCGGGTATCTTTATCATCGAGCCTATATTTCCGGCAGGCGGTGCGTGGAACCTTCAAGTGACTACTTTTGCCGGAACGGTCATTCTGAAAGACCTGGATGTCCACGATGAAGCGGAGGTCCATGACCACGATCAAGGCCATGAGGAGGCTGGACACACCGGTGAAATCGTCTTTACCAAGGAACAGCAATGGGTCGTTCCGGTCATCACGGCGGAAGCCGTGGTGGGTACCCTTACAGAGCGGCATCCGCTGCAGGCGATGGTGCCGGTGACACCGGATTCACGGAGTGACGCCTGTGCGCCTGTGGCCGGGATGCTGGACGCGCCGCCTTCGGGCGCCTTTCCGAAGGTCGGGGATACGGTGGGCGCATCACAGGTGCTGGCACGGGTTACCCCCACCGACATGAGCGGCGAATCGCTCGCCCGGGAATCCAACCGGCAAAACCTGCAGTCCGTTCGGGCGGAACTTGCCGCCCAGGCCGCGCAAGCCGCCGGAGACGCCGCCGGGGTACGGGCACGGGCTGCACAGCTGGCATCGGCGCTGGACCGCGCGGAACGTTTGTATGACGTCAAGGCGGGGGCGAAACGCGATGTGGAAGAGGCGCAAAGCGCCCTGGCCGAGGCCCGCGCAGCGGTAACCGCGGCGGATGCGCGCGCCTCCCTGGCGCAACAGGCGCTGAAGGAATTATCGGGGGAGGCCGCACCTGAAACAGCGGCGGGAGCGACCCTGATCACGGCGCCCATCGCGGGCCGCGTCACAAAGATTAATGCCGGCCCGGGCGCCCATGCGGACGCCGGTCAGGCGGTCTTCGAAATCGTGAACACGGAGCAGGTCCTCATCGAGGCGCAGGCGCCCGAACTGCTGGCTCCGAAACTCGCCCAGCCGCCTTCGGGCAGGTTCGAGATTCCGGGCACCCCCGGGGAACTGCACCCGGTCGTGCCGGTTGAGGGGGGGCCGGCGCCGTGGATGCTGCCTTATGTGGATGAAGAGAAACGCACGGTGCCGCTGGTGTTTCCGACGCGGAATCCGGAAGGTCTGCTGCGGCTGGGCATGACCCTTACCCTTTGGGCGGACGGACAGGATGCCGAGCAGGCCCTAAAGATTCCAAGGTCCTGTGTTCTTGATGAAAACGGCGTCTCCACGGTCTATGTCATGCTCGACGGGGAATGTTTCCAAAAACGACCGGTACGCACGGGCGTCAGCGACGGCGCCTGGATAGAAGTGCTGGAAGGCGTTCAGGCCGGTGAACGGGTCGTTTCCGGCGGCGCGTACGCCGTGCGCCTGGCGGGAACGGCCTCGGGCGGGCTTGGCTCCGCCCATGTCCATTAAGGAGAACAGACCATGATGGACAAACTGATTCTTTGGTCCGTGAACAACCGTTTCCTGGTTGTCGGCATGGCGCTTTTGTTCTCCGTCTTCGGTATCTATGTCTGCACCACGGTGCCCATAGATGTGTTTCCCGACCTGACCGCACCTACGGTGGCGGTGCTTACCGAGGCGCCCGGGTTCTCGCCGTCGGAGGTGGAAAACCTGGTGACCTTCCCGCTGGAAACCGCCCTGAACGGCGCGCCGGGCGTACGTCGTGTGCGTTCTTCGTCTATGCCTGGTTTTTCGGTGGTCTGGACGGAATTCGAATGGGACGAGCAAATGAACACCGCCCGACAGATTGTGGCGGAGCGGGTGGCCCTGGCTGCCGCGGACATGCCCGAAGGCGTGACGCCGCCCATCCTCGCGCCACCCACCTCCCTGATGGGCGAGATTCAACTGGCCGCGCTGCAATCCGATGTGCTTCCCCTGGCGGAGGTCCAGAATTACGCCGAGACCGTGCTGCGCCGGCGGCTGTTGGCCGTTCCGGGCGTCGCGCAGGTAACCCTTGTCGGCGGCGGCGACCGCCAGTACCAGGTATGGCTGAAACCGGAACGCCTGGCTGCGCACGGCATCACGGTATCGGAGGTGGCGGACGCGATTCGTGAAAACAATGCCAATATTCCCGCGGGGGTAATCGCCGAAGGCGGTACGGAATACCTGGTTACCGGACTGGGCAGGCTGCAAACCCCGGGGAACATGGAATCCCTGGTCATTGCGGTGCGGGACGGCACGGCCATCAAACTTGGGGACGTGGCCGAAGCGCGCGTGGGCGAATCCTTTGCCCGGGGTGCGGGTTCCGCCAATGGCAAGCCGGCCGTGCTGCTTTTCATACAGCGGCAGCCCCAGGCCAACACCCTGGAGCTGGACCGCCTGCTGGAAGGGGTCTTCGCGCAGGAGTCCGCCTGCCTGCCCCGGGAGATGACCCTCAACACGCACCTGATGCGGCAGGCGGATTTTATTCGCACGGCCGTAAACAATGTCGCCAAGGCCATCCGCGACGGTGGGGCGCTTATGATTATGGTCATGGCACTTTTCCTGCTCAGCGGTCGCGCGATGGTGATCAGCCTCACCGCCCTGCCCCTTTCCATTATCGCCGCGCTGCTGGTCATCTACCTGTTTGGCGGCAGCATCAATACCATGACCCTCGGCGGTCTGGCCATCGCCATCGGCTCGCTTATGGATGACGCGGTCATTGACGTTGAAAACACGGTCCGTCGGCTGCGCCAGAACGTGCAATTGCCTGAAGACAGGCGGCGGAACCCGCTGCGCATCTGTTACGAAGCCAGTTCCGAGGTGCGGTCCGCCATTGTGTCCGCCACGGTAATCATCACCGTGGTCTTCCTTCCGTTGTATACCTTGTCCAATGTGGAAGGCCGGCTGCTGCGTCCGCTGGGCACCGCCTATATCGTGTCCATATTCGCCTCCCTGATGGTGGCGCTGACGCTAACTCCGGCGCTGGAGGGACTGTTGCTGCCCGGCAGCCGGGCGGTTCTGTCGCCCCGGGAACCCGGCATTGCGGCTCGGGTGCGGCGTGCGTACGGCGCCCTGTTGCGCCCGGTACTGCGGCATCCGTGGTTGATAACGCTGCCGGTACTGGCGGCGTTCATTGCTTCCGCCGTTTCGTTCCCCTTCATGGGCCGGGCTTTCCTGCCGGATTTCAATGAAGGTGCGATCAACGTGGTCGTCAACACGCTTCCGGGCACCTCCCTTCCGGAATCGAACCGGATAGGCGGCACCGTGGAGCGGATATTGCTCGACACGCCGGAAATCACCTCCGTCGCCAGAAAAACGGGGCGGGGCGAACTGGACGAACACGCGCAGGGTATCGAGGGTTCCGAACTGGAAGCCACCTATGTTCTGAAAGAACGCACCAAAGAGGAGATGTTGGCGGATATCCGCAGCCGTTTGGGCGGTGTGGCGGGCATCAATTTTGGCATCGGCGGTCCCATTGCCCACCGGATTGACCACCTCCTTTCCGGGGCGCGCGCCGGCATAGCCATCAAGTTTTCCGGAGAAAACCTCCGCACCTTGCGCGACCTGGCCGAGGAAGCCCAAACGCGCATTGCCGGCATTCCCGGCGTCACGGATGTAGCCGTGGAATCCCAGTCGGAGGTGCCGGAGCTCGGGGTACACCTGGACCGGGAACGGTTGGCACGTAACGGCGTGTCCTTTGCCGAAGCGGGTCTGACGTTGCGGGCAGCCCTCTACGGGGCTCCCGTGAGCCGTGTTTATGAAGGACGTAATGCCTATGATCTTGTACTGCGCGTGCAAGAGGTCGCACCGGATTCCATCGCTATGCTGGAGCGGCTGCCGCT
>JAKLHG010000338.1 GCA_022710255.1 Candidatus Hydrogenedentota bacterium | reverse complement strand
ACCGGCAAGGAGGTAGGCTCCATAAGCGCCTTCTTTGAGCGTCTTGAGAAAAAATCCGCCTCGGTGGAAGACAACTTTGTAGCGGCCCTGAAATTTACGGACGGTACGGTAGGCACCCTTGCGGCTTCCTGGACAGTAAAAGGAGCAGAGGCCAACTATACCATACTATACTGCACCAACGGGACGCTCAGTATATGCGCCTTTCCGGGACGCCCCCTAGTAGCCCATCTGATTCATCCCGAATGCGAAATCAATTTTGATGTCCCTCCTCCGCCGGAAAATGACGATAACGGATGGGGACTGGACATCGGCGGGCGTTTCTGTCGCGCCATTAAAGGCGAGGAAGCGCCCTACTGCAGCGGCGAGGAAGGTATGAAGTCCCTTGAGGTCATTTTGGCAGCGGAAAAGGCCGCACTCAGCGGACGCACCGTCCAAATCAAGCGTTAAGGAATCGTCGAATGGCACGAACGGTACTGGTGTCCTTGGGGGAGCGGAGTTATGAAATTCAAATCGGCCGGAATATTCTGTATCAATTGGGAGAATACCTGAAAAAGAACCCGGTTACCGGCACTGTAGGCCTGGTGACCGACAGTACTGTGGGCCCGCTTTATGCAGACGACATCCATTCCCTGCTTACTGCGGCCGGAGTCAAGTGTGTGATTCATTCGATGCCCGCAGGTGAAGCCAATAAGCGCCTCCAACGGATAGAAGAAATTTGCGGCACTCTGCTGGAAGGCGGACTGGACCGGGGCAGCCTTCTTCTTGCTTTGGGCGGCGGCGTGGTGGGTGATGTCGCTGGCTTTGCTGCGGCGTGTTTTATGCGGGGAATTCCCTTTCTGCAGATTCCCACAACCGTCGTCGCGCAAGTGGATTCCAGCGTCGGCGGTAAAACGGCGGTAAATCATCCCCGTGGAAAAAATACGATTGGCATGTTTCACCAGCCTTGCGGCGTCCTCATTGACATGGACCTCCTTAAGACGCTTCCCACCCGTGAGATATGTGCCGGTTGTGCGGAAATCATAAAACACGGCGTTATTGCTGATAGTAACTTATTCGCACATATGGAGCAGCATGCGGGATTGATACGTGAGGGCGACCTGAGCGCCCTTGAGTATCCCATTGCCCGGTCGTGTGAAATCAAGGCAGCCGTGGTCGCTAAAGATGAGCATGAACTGGGATTGCGCGCCATTTTAAATTACGGCCATACCTTCGGTCACGCCATTGAAACTGCAAGCCATTATGCGACCTTTTTACACGGGGAGGCCGTCTCGCTGGGGATGTGCGCCGCCGCTGTTTTGGGCGCCGAGCTGGGATTGGTGGATGCCGACTTTGTCTCCCGTCAGCGTGCCTGTCTGACAGCCTACAGCCTGCCCGTATACTGGCCGGACCTACCGGTGGAAGAGGCGCTGGCCGCCATGAAAAAGGATAAAAAAGCCCGTGCTGGTACTTTGAAGTTTATTGTGCCGACAAGCCTGGGAACGGTGGTGCAACGAACCGATATCACCGACGGGCAAGCACTGCGGGCCTTGGCCTCCCTGAAACAGTAAGATACGGATAATTCGAGGAACATAAATATGTTATTTGGAGGTGAAACCGCCCAGAGTTACTTTGAGGAAGGCCTCACCGCCGCCATGAAAGGTGACCTGGAAAAAGCAATAGGCTATTTCCGCCGCGCTTATGAACTGGATTGCAGCCTACATAACGCCCAGCATCAAATAGGGCGCTGCCTGCTGCGCCAGGGCAACGCCGAAGCCGCATTGCCGTTGCTGCGTTCCGCAGCCCAAAAGATGCCGGTATCGACGTCACCTTTGCTGGACACCGGGTTCGCCCTGCTCCAGCTAAGACATATTGATGAGGCACGAAAAACATTCGCTTCCTTATTGCAGACAAGACCGGATGAGCCCCGTGCCGTCATGGGGCTTGCCTATTGTGCTTTCGCTCGCGGACAATGGGAAACTGCGACCAATCTCGTCCAGCGAAGCATCGAAATGGGCAGGGTCCAGTTCGACACGCATTTTCTGCTTGCCCGTGCGGCCGACAAATCGGACCTGATCGATGTATCTACCAGCCACTATAAAAAGGCGGAGGAACTTATCAACAAAACGATTGAAGCTACCCCGGACCAGGCGGCAGGCTACTACCTGCGCGGTCATGTTTACTGGGGATTGGGACAGCTGGGCGCAGCCTTGGACGATATGGAAAACGCCGAGAAACATATGCAACCCGGACGGCGGTATTATGCCTATAACGAATCGTTTTCCAGTGAAGATATATGCGCTGCCAAAGAATCGTTGCGCTCAGCGCTGACTCCCCCTCCGCCGAAGGGATAAACCTGCGCTGGAGACAGGAATTCGAATCCCGGTAAAGGAATAGATTATAGTTTACAACGTTGCCCTGAAGAAAGCGGTTGCCTTGCTCAAGGAAGAAGTTAAGAAAGGGTGAGCATTGAGTGATATCAACATGCAACTCGCCCGTGAGTTTTTTGAACTCAACCTGTTCTACGTGTTGCCGCACTGGCAGTTCGATACCGGTCAACAAGATGCGGAATACCTGGGTTCGCTGCTTTTTGTGGAACAACACCGGCGTTCTTTGCCGGGGGAACCGGAGTGCCTGTTACGCGCAGGTGATATCAAATCCATACAGCGTGCGGTAGTGGAAGTTCGCGCCTGGCACGCAGATAGACTTTACCCTTCCGTCATCGAGGCAAATCCCGTTTTCACCCGGGTCGCCTCACAAACGACACGTAATCTGGCCGAGAGTATTTTTGAAGGCGAAGAATACAAAATTATCCTGGTCGTTTCAGAATTTTCCTCAGCGCCCGCCAGACGCGACCAAGCGGTACAAGCGCTGCATGCGCTTGGCATCAACCACGTTCTTGAATTCCCCACAATCCTCGCCGAAATTTTGCGTCTTGTATCCGCGCAGGGAAGTTATGCTCCCTCCCATACTTTGCAGACTATCAGACTTCTCAAACGGTATGATTTTATACGACTACAGCAGTTGGAATTGTTTTTCCCGGCTCTTCGCCCGGATGCCCCCGTACTGCCGCCCAGGGAAGGAACCATCACGCCTGATGAATATGACCTCAACGAGATGATTATACCCCCAGAGGCGTAATAGAGCTCTCTCCCCACCCAACCGAAGCCAGCCAAGCCCGGCGGAGAACTAGTGAACCGTGGGACTGTACCCCTCTAATACGGCAATCATAGTCTGCTGGGTTTCGGCGTTTCTCCCCGGCCCCACCAGATAAGACAGTGCATAATCCAAAGACTCCATATCCGCCTGTCCGTCTGCATGAATAAATCTTTCAAGCAGAACTTCCCGTTCAAGGGGTTCAATCAATCCAAGCAACTCAAGTCGGGTTATCGCATGATGTACATCAAGGCTGATCTTCATGGATTCGTAAAAAGCCAGTTGCCGCATCGGCGGCGAATACCGCAGATAGGCCGGCTTCTGGTTCAAATGGGTATTGATTATTTCTATGGCCGAATCAATGTCCTGTTTGGTATACCCTTGCCGCAACAGAAAGGAACGCATGGACTTTTCCGTGGGCACTTTGCCTTTTCTGGAAGCCACATGCTCCAAGATAACATCAACGAGTTTAGTTAAGGAAACCTTCATCTACCTCTCCAAAAATAACAGCCCCGCTTTCATCCGTTCCCATGGTCATATTGTAGGATTTCCTCCCGGTCGGAATCAAGGAGCGGACAAGGTCGGCGGCAAGATTCTCAAGGTGGCGGTATCCGGATACTTCATGATAAAATGAAGGTCGCGGCACAACTTGCTGGAAACTAACGTATTATAATGAACAGCAAATGCAGGCGCAGGAAATCCTTTCGATGGCGCTTGTCAACGTGAAACACGGATTAGGTCCGTTTCCTGTATCCCTCTGAAGGCGTGATTGTACACCTTCCGTTCACACAAACATCGGATGCGGGGGTGTTGTACGACAGGCTGAAAAATCTTCTAATAAGATGCGTAGTTCTCATAATTGTTTAAAACCGTCTGTGTTTATGTAACCTTAAATATGAGGGCAATTTCATGAAAATCGGTTTCATTGGCTGTGGCCGTATCGCTGACTTGCACGCGCGCGCATACAAGGACCAATCAAAGGCCTGCTTATACGCCGTCTGTGATCCAGATCCTGAAAAACTGCGCGCACGGCAGCACGAATGGAAAGCGGAAAAGGTCTATGAAAACTACCGGGATTTGCTGGCTGACCCGAATATAACCGCCGTTGAAATATTGTGCCCATATGATATCCACGAAGAGGTGGTCATTGCCGCAGCCCGGGCGGGAAAGCATATCGCCTGCCAAAAGCCCATGACCACCTCCCTGCACAGCGCTCGCCGGATGGCCGAAGCCGTCCAAAAAGCCGGTGTGCATTTTCAGCTAACCGAAATTTATGTCCATTATCCCCCTATCGCTTTCGCGAAAAAACTGATAGACGACGGCGCCATAGGGGAACCCGTCGGCATGCGTATTGATTTTGTCTCCAGTCCGCTCGGGGGATGGTTTGTTCCCCCCTCCACGTATGAACAGCAAACGCGTATCGCGGGGAAAGGCTTCGGACTTTCAACCTTTGACCATGGCCATCACGAATGGGCAACCGCCTGGTATCTGCTTGGAGCGGCGGAACGTGTCTCCGCCTGGATTGACAGTAACGACGGCATGCTGGACGTACCCGCAACGGTTATGTGGAAATGCAAAGGCAACAAACGTTACGGCATTTGCGAATTTCTGTTCGCTTCCTCCATGCCGGTTCCCACACAGTATTACTCCAACGACGAACTGTATCGGATTGTGGGTACGAAAGGAATCCTGCACATCAACCGGGGCACGGGCGATATGATGGAAGGCCCCTCCG
>JAKLHG010000337.1 GCA_022710255.1 Candidatus Hydrogenedentota bacterium | reverse complement strand
AGCCAGGCGGTATTGTCCCAGACACCCACCTATGGGCATCCACGTGATCTCTATCTTGAGGGAAACCGCGCGTATGTGCTCGTCAGTTATGCCCATGAGATTCAGGTGGAAGCAAGTATCATCCGCGTTGCATATGGTTCGAAACTGTATGTCCTGAACGTGGAGGATCCCCGAAATGTCTCGCTGGAAGGAACATTTCTTTTTGACGGCGACCTGGTGGACAGCAGGCGGGTCGGAAATGTTCTCTATGCGGTGTGCAGCGATTACACGTTGTACGAGAATGAAGGAGATGCTGTCGTTTCTACAGAGGCGGCATACACATCTTACGGCGCCACCTGGGCGGTCAGTATCAATATAGCCGACCCGCACCAGATCTATCAGGCGGACGCGGAGTCTTTCAGCGGCTATGGCAATCTTATCCAAGCCACAAACTACGCCCTGTTCGTGGCGGCAAATGATTACAACGGCAACAGCAGCCTGATTACGTATGTGGACATCAGCGACCCTGAAGGACAAATCACGGTTCGGGGAAGCGCCGTTGCCCCCGGCAACATGGCCGACCGCTTCAAGATGGATGCCTGGAACGGGGCGTTGCGCGTTGTCACCAACACTTGGTGGCCGGACCGTCACACTTACATTACCACCTTCGACATTACCCGTCCGGATGTCCTGACGCAGCTTGGGCAGACCGCGCTGGCAAGCGCTTCCGGAGAAAGTGTCTACGCCACCCGTTTTGACGGACCGTTGGCCTATGTGGTGACCTATTTAACCGTAGACCCCTTGTTTGTTGTAGATCTGAGCGACCCGTCAGCGCCTGTTGTGGCGGGTGAGCTGAAAATTCCGGGATGGTCCACCCACATCGAGCCCCGGGGGGACCGGCTGATTGCCCTGGGGGTGGACGATCAGAACGGGCGCCGGGTCATGGTCAGCCTGTTTGACGTAAGCAATCCCGCAGCGCCGTTACGGCTGGACTACGTCAGTTTTGGCGAGGGGTGGTCCTGGTCATCCGCCTATGACGATGTCAAGGCATTTACCGTTCTCGAGGACATGATTCTGGTACCTTTCAGCGGTTGGAACGAAGCTTCAGGCGGAGGGTACGACCGGCTGCAGTTTCTCAGCTATACACGCACGGACCTGGACGTCAAAGGCAGTGTGGATGTACAGGGAAGCGTGGTGCGTTCTTTTGAATACGGAAACCGGTTTTATGCGGTCACCCAGGAGCATCTCGCGGTCATTGACGGGGGAAATGAGGCGGCGCCGCAGGTGGCAAATACCCTCGCCCTGGCGGAAAACGTGACGGATATTCTCCCCCTTCCCAACGGCTGGGAAGTGGAAGTCATACTTCGCCAGAATGCGGGAGACACGCTGTTGCGAGCGAAAGATTTCGCTTCAAGCACAACGGCGGGCGAAATCGCGGTACCGGCGGCTTCAGTATCCGGGGCTTTTGCATGGAACAACGCCGTTGTCGTAACCGCACCAGTTTACCAGTATGAGCCCGAATACCGCGCTTTTTATAAGGCCTGGCTGGTTGATTTCTCCGATGCCACGTCCCCGGCCTTGCTCGATGAATGGACCGCCGACCTGGAACCTTACTGGGGCGGCTGGTGGTGGGACCAGGGCATCATTCCTATGGAGGATGCTGTGGCGCCCGCCGCGTTCGATAAGGTGATGGGATATTATCCCTATTACTATTCCGCCACTCCCTCAGTCTTCCTCGCCGGAGATTATCTTGTGCTGCGAGGAACGCGCTCAAGCGGCGGCTGGTGGTTTATTGACGGCACGGTACGGGACATGTTGGCCATAATAGACCTCGCGGACGCGGATGGACTCCGTTATGTTGACTTCGAGGAGGAAAACATTCATAGTCTCGCCTCGGTGGATTCGATGCTTTACATTACCAGCTACGACGAGGTGGCTGCCGGTGAGAACGCCTATTGCGCTTATTACCTGCAGATGTTGAACCCCTATGATCTCAGCCGCGGGCCCCGGATAAATATACCGGGTGTGTTCAAGCATAAAATACCGGGAACGGATTTCCTGGTGCTTGAAGATATGCAATACACCCCGGAAGGGGGAACCCATAACGTGTTGCGCTCTGTTGCCTTGTCCTCCAACTCCGCCGAATTGATGGACTCCGTGGATTTTGGTGAAGGTTCCTGGGAGTATACGTGCGATGGATTCGATATATGTTTTGCGGGCATCCCTTATTCCGGCGGGTATTATGGTTACGACACTCCTGTGGCCATGGAAAGCGGTGCCGGTTCCATGACCGTTGATAGCGGATTGACGGATGACCTTTACAAAGTAGGGGTATATGCCCTTTCAGGGCAAGGCGACTTCGAGTTCGTCGGGGCCTGTCCGGTCGGCGAGTCCTGGGGATTACTGCTGGGCGCCAGGAACCGGCAGGTATATTTGACGGTATCCAACGCAGCCGTGGTACGGTATGATTTTACCCAGTCGCCTCCTGTTCCGGCGGAAGTAAAACCTGTCATGTCCGGACCCGACAGGATACGCTTCGGCGGTGCGGCCTATGCACCCCTGGGCTACAGCGGTGTGATCGTATTGGACTGATGGCTTCGGTCAGTCGGCCCCTGCGACTTCCATGGCGATACGCGCCCATAGGGAAAGACGTTCCGGGTGATAGCGGATCGTACTGATATCCTTGAGAATAAATTCCAGGGCACAGCCGTGCCGCTCACAGGCACAAAGGGTTTCAAGCAGGTCTCTTCGCACGAGTTCCGAATCAAAAGCCTCATGTGCCAGCAGGGCCGGATTTGGTTTACAGGAATAAACATAATCCCGGCCAATGGCCTCTGCACCCCGTTCCCGGTTGACCCAGGGGCTCATGGACACTTTGCGCACATGGGGTAGCAGGCGCACTTCGTCCATCTTGCCGTCCAGCGGGTCGCAGCAGCCATAATAGACCAGCCCGAAACGCTCGCAAATGCGGCGGGTATACGCAATTTCATATTCCCTGAACATTCCAGGGGAGGCGGCAGAAAACATCTGGGCAAGGCCGAACATCCATAAGTCCTTTGCCCGTAGTCTTTCCGGCGCGTATCCGGGCGCAGGCAGTTCATCTGTGTAAGCGCCGGTGCAATGGATCAGGCTCTGCGGACCGCAGAAGAGGCCTTGTTCTTCCAACTGGTCCAGCAGGGACAAGTATCCTTCGGTCATTCTGCCGACAAGCCGGTGCATATAGTCCGGCTTCTCCATTAGTGTGAGAAGCGCGTTCTCCACGCCCATCCAGGTGCTGATGGGATCCCATAAAGAAAGATAGGGGTCCATGCCTTCGGCGCGCACCTCTAGAAGCCCGTCGAAAAGTCCATGTGCCAAATCAAGGCGACGCTCCGTTTCCATCACGTCGTGGGTTATTCGAGGCATGCGGAGTTTTTCCAGGTCATCTTCAGTTTCGAACTGGTTGATAAACCGGTGGCCCACCACATCATTGGCAACATCCGTGGCCACCGTTTCTTCTTTCACTTCGATACCGAAACCGGTGTTATGAATCACCTTGGGAATGCGTATAAACGGTTCGACGACCATGTCTACGGGAAAATGATGCCATTGGTACAGGAGGTGCCGTAATACGGTTTCATAACGGCGGCACTCCTGACCTGTACAACGCAAGTCAAGGTCCTCATCCGGCGCCAATTCATTCCAGCAGACCTGGTCAATCATCACCATGGGCCGTTCCGGGGATAGCCCGTTTAGTCGGCGCCAGAGCCGGCGCTTTTCTTCCTGAACCGGCAATGCCGCAATTTCCGCCGTACGCGCAGCCAGGTCGCGGATGCGTTGAATGTCCTGATTATCCGGCAACTCAAATTCCTTCCAGTTAAAGAGGATGGGCTTGGACGAACTATCCGAAGCACGGCGCCGCCACCGGTGAGGTTTCGCTCACGCGTAGATTTGCAGTATTATACACAAGAAATGGTACTGGCATTGTTTTTCCAAAAACAGGTGTCTTTTTCCTATGACTCGCCTGTACAAAGGAAACCTGCGTTTAGGAAAGGACATAAAGGACATCAAGGACTGAAAGGACATCAAGGTTCGTGGAAAACCTGAATCGTAATATATCGAACCTGAATTACAGTTGTCCTTTTAGTCCCTCCTGTCCTTTGGGTCTTCTGGGTACATTCTCCCCGACCCCGTCTAAAACAGCATCCGGAAAAGGAACCTTTCAATGCCCTTTGCGTTTCCTTCCCACCAGGGATTAATCGCGCCGCTCTGGCGCCTCAAACCCGCCTGGTTCGACATCCCCGCTCTGTTTATCGGCGCAGCCATGCCCGACGTGGTTGATGGTACTATTGGCGTGTTTCGCGGCCGTCTGGGCCAGGGGTTGGGACACTCCCTCATCGCGTTGCCCCTGTTGTGCATTCCCGGGGGCCTGGCGCTGTGGTGGCTGTCTCGCACTGTCGCGCGTCCCTGGAACGCCTGGAAACGCTCCGGATTCCTCGCCCGCGCCTGGAATGCCGGTTTGGAATCCGTGCACGCCTCGCCCGCGCCCGGTACGCGAACGCATCAGGCGGCGCGGGTAGTAATATCCCTCGGGTTGGGCGCTTTTTCCCACCTGTTCTTTGATCTGATCTCGCACGGGGGATTCACCTGGTTCTATCCCTGGACACCCAAGATCAAACTATTCCCCGCGTGGTGGTATACCACCTGGTACAGGCTCCCGCTGCCCGGATATAACGAGCCCTATCCCATCGGGCCTCATTTCATTATGTGGGTCTTTCTGGGCATCCTCGGCATCATACTGCTCTTTTATCGGTGATGTCCCCATATAGTTGACATACAGAGCTTATTTGTAATAAGATTGCCGCCAGCGAAACAACTTTACAATAGGAGACAATTTATGAGAGATCTCGAAC
>JAKLHG010000336.1 GCA_022710255.1 Candidatus Hydrogenedentota bacterium | reverse complement strand
GCGAGCATTGCCGCCCTGCTCTTGACCACCGAAGTATTGATTGCCGACATCCCCGAACCCGAGAAGGCGCCCGCCGGCCCTCCCGGAGGCGGTATGGGCGACATGTACTAAACCAATCTCTAAAGTAAACTTGCTTGCTGCCCGCCCTTGTGGCGGGCAGTTTTTTCTGCCCGGACGCATTTTGGGGACAGTATAGAATGGCACTAACTTAAGGCACAACTTATTCTATTTGATGGAGTTATGCCGTTTTACACCCTCTGTTGAGGCGTCAAGAATCTTCCGGGATAGTTCCCGCATTTTACTCAATAGGTTCTCGGCTTTTCGGTTGATATCAATGGCCTTCTGAAACGGTTTCACTTGGGATGCAGAAAGGTTTACGGTGACCGTTTTTCCCCTGCGTTTGAATGTCCACTGGTAGTAGGGGCCAATGGTTCGCGTTGCGGCGGGATTCCGGGGGTCTTTCTTCGTTATGGTGCGCTCGGTGATGGTACCTTGAACGATAAGGTCGAGTTTTGCCAGCTGCGACGCCAATCTTTCATACCGCTTGCGTAGTTCCTCAATCTTTTTTTTGTCTTCCAGCAATTTTCTGTCTCCTTTTACGGTATTATACTACGTTTGATAAACAAGTATATATACTTGTTTATCAATCATACAAAAGGAGAATCGTATGCAACAAAAAAGCAACCAACTCAAAAGGAAGATGCTGCAACTGGGTTCGGCAGGCATCGCCGATTTACAGCGTGTGTTTAGGCCCTGGCTTGACCTTACGGGGCTTGGCAAGGCGGCGCGTGAGCGTTTATATACGCATACACGCGTGTTTTGGTTCTTTCTGGCTCAGGTGCTCTCATCGGATGGTTCGTGCAGGGAAGCCGTGCAAAAATTTCTGGCCTGGTTGGCGCTGACGGAAGGCAAACACGCCTCACCCAATTCCGCAGCCTATTGCGACGCGCGCAAACGGTTGCCCATGGGAAATCTTCAAAGGGTGTGCGGGGAAGTGACGCGCACCATACAACACGCCCATGGCGGGCAAGGCCTGTGGTATGGACGCCGGGTCACCGTGGTTGACGGTTCTGGGCTATCCATGCCCGATACGCCTGAAAACCAAGAGAAATACCCGCAATCCCGAAAAATACTGCCTGGATGCGGTTTTCCTGAAATGCGGTTCGTTGCCTTGTTTTCCCTGGCCACGGGCGTCCTCTTGCATAGCGCCTGGGCTTCACGCTATGTATCCGAGCGGGCCTTGTTTCGACAGTTGTGGGAAAATCTTATACCGGGGGATGTTGTGTTGGGAGATAGAGGCTTTTGCGGCTTTTTGGAATTCTTTATGTTGCTCGCGCAGGGGATAGATTCCGTCATGCGACTGCATCAACGCCGCAGTACCGGGGTGCGCATTGTCAAAAGGATTGGACCCGGAGATGCACTTGTGCAATGGATAAAAATGAAGCCCTGTCCAAAAGGATTCACAAAAGACTTCTGGGCTGCCGTTCCCGACGTCCTCAATCTGCGCCACATCTCGTTTACGGTGGATATCCCCGGGTTCAGAAGTCAATCCATTACTATTGCCACTACACTGACCGACCACAAACAATATCCGGCGTCGGCCTTCGCTGAACTCTATCGCCGCCGGTGGTGCGCCGAACTCTATTTCCGGGATATAAAAATCGCCATGAACATGGACCTCTTACGCTGTAAGACCCCGGAAATGGTTGAAAAAGAGGTCGTTATGCATATCATCGCCTACAACCTTATTCGTGCGACCATGATCGAAGCCGCACAGGCAACGCAAAAGCCACTGGACCGGATCAGTTTTAAGGGCGCCTGCCAAGCGATCCGGGAATGGACACCCATACTGGCCATAGTCACAGAGGCCACGTCAATCAACCTGTATGAGGCCATGCTTCAAGCCATAGGGCGTGCTCCGATACCTCACAGACCCAATCGAACCGAGCCCCGTGCAAGAAAACGAAGACCGAAAAACTACCAACTGCTCAACCAACCCCGCCATCTATTCAAGGAGATACCACACAGAAGCAGATATGTCATAAAACCTTAAGTTAGTGCCATTCTATACTGTCCCTAAAATACACTTTGCGGCGAATCGTAATACATGGTACAATCGCAGGGGAAAAATACGGTTCTTGCGCGAAAGTGATCAAGGTAATATCCACGTTGAGTTTTGGAAATGGCTATCCACAGAGGACTAAAATGAAAAGGAACATAAGAATGGGACAACATTCCTTCCTGCCGGCCTTCCTACTTCTGATTACGGCATTTACTGCGGGCGCCGGTCCGCTGCAGTGTCCCAGGCTGCCAAGCGGCGCCATAATTCGTCCCGAGAACCGGTATTACGATGTGCTGCCCCGTGTTGTGCCGGCAGACCGGGAATCCACGATCGAAATCGTGCCGCTGCACGGCCATGTTCAATTCAGCGAATCCTGCTCGTACGAATTGACGTATACGCCCATGATCACCCTGCCGCAGCAAGGCGGCTGGGCGCCGGGCACGAAACAGGCCCTTGTGCCCGAAAATGGGCGTTTCCGCATCACCGCGCTTTTTGAAGGGGAGCAGGAGCACAGTTTCATCATCACAGCCACCTGCGGCGACAAGAAAACCACGCTCGGTGACTTCCGCGTGTATTCCCTTGGAGCGGATTTATATGCCCTGCGTCCCTACAAAGGGGATTTTCATATGCACAGCAACCGCTCCGACGGTGTGGAATCACCGGCGTATGTGGCGGGTGCCTGCCGGCGCGCGGGACTTCACTTCATGGCCCTTTCCGACCATCGCTGTTATGATGGTTCCATTGAAGCGCAGAACGCCTTTGCCGGCCTGCCCGTAGACTTGCGCATCTATCCGGGCGAGGAGGTGCATTCCCCGGACAATCCCGTGCACATTGTGAATTTCGGGGGAAACGCCGGCGTCACGGAGTTATATAAGGAAGACGAAACACAGTACCGGGAACAGGTGGCCGCGCTGATGGAGTCCCCGCCGCCAACTGCCCCGGAAGTAAACCGGTTCCAGTATGCCGCCTGCAAGTGGGTTGTGGACCGGATTCATGAACGGGGCGGACTCGCCATGCTCGCCCATCCCTACTGGGTTACCGGCAACCGCAACAATGTCGATGAAGCGCTGCTGGACGCCTTTTTTCAAGCCGGAGTGTTTGATTGTCTGGAGTTGATCAGCGGCGACAGCCGGGACGGCATCCTCAAGAACGATATCAACGGCCTTCAGATTGCCCGGTATGAGCAGGAACGGGCGAAGGGGCGGCGCATCCCCGTGTGCGGCATCAGCGACACCCACGGTGTTGAGCGCAGCGAGGCTTTCGGCCGGTATTATACGGTTTGTTTCGCTCCTTCCGTGGAACTGGCCGACCTTATCGCCGCCATCAAGGACCTGCGTTCGGTTGCGGTGGAATGCGCGGTTGGTGATATTGAACGCGCGTACGGCCCCTACCGCCTGGTGCGTTACACCCATTTCCTGTTGCGCGAGGTGTTGCCCCAACACGACGAAATGTGTTTTGAAGAAGGGCGGCTGATGATACGGCACGCTGCGGGCGATGCTTCTGCGACGGCAAAACTTGCCCTGCTCCAAGGGCAGACGGCGGCGCTTTACAACCGGTATTGGGCGCCCGTGGCAACACCATGAAGATAGCGGAGCAACAGTCCCGGGTATTCTGAATCGCGCGGACAAGAAAGGACTCAAAGGACACAAGGGACTCAACGGACACATCCACCCGGCGTACACTGGAGTGTCCTTGTTGTCCTTTCTGTCGTTTTGGTCCTTTGATGACAAACCTGTTCGTGTCAGGGTTCATTTTTCCCCGGCAATGGCACGGTTGCCGTTGGACTCCCCCCGGGGTTTGCGCGCGAACGCCCGGTTAACCCCCTATGCCCCGCGCCTTACATCAGTGACGTGCTGAAATACCGTTCCGCGCGGTCGGGCAACACGGTGGTGATGTTGCCCTTGATGCGGGCCGTCAGTTGCCTCGCGGCCCACACGTTGGCACCGGAAGAAATGCCTACCAGCAGGCCATAGCGGGTACTGAGTTCCCGTGTTGTTTCAATGGCATCCTCGTCGGTCACTTCAATAACATCATCAATCATGGATACGTCCAGCACGGCCGGTATAAACCCGTCGCCAATCCCCTGTATCTGGTGCAGGCCGGGTTCATGGCCGAGCAGGGCCGACACATTCTTGGGTTCCACGGCTACCAGCGTGACATCCGGCTTGTGTTCCTTCAGGAATTTACCCACGCCCTGCAGGGTGCCGCCGCTACCCACGCCGGCCACAAAACAATCAATATCGCCGTTCAGCTGGCGCCACAGTTCGTGGGCCGTCTCCTCGTAATGGACCCGCGGATTGTCCGGATTTTCGAACTGTTGCAGCACGAAAACCCGGGGATCGGCTGCCTGCATTTCTTTAACCCGCGCTACAGAACCGCCGATACTCTCGGCAGGCGGGGTCAAGGTCAGTTCCGCACCCAGGGCACGAATCAGTTTCTTGCGTTCCTCGCTCATATTTTCCGGCATCACAATATGGACCTTGTAGCCTTTCAAGCGCCCCACGAGGGCAATGCCGATACCCGTATTGCCGGAAGTAGGTTCCACGATAATGGAATCGGGTTTCAACTCACCCCGCGCTTCCGCGCCTTCAATCATTGAAAGTGCCACCCGGTCCTTGATACTGCCGCCCGGATTCAGAAACTCGGCCTTGGCGAACACAGGATCATCCTTCAGATGAATCACAGGCGTGTTGCCGATTAAATTCAAAACGTTGTCAGTAAGCATATTTTAAAACCCCAATTTGACCGGTACGGACACCTATTGTGCCAAAAAAGAACATTTTCCCAAAGCGGCATCAAACGGAAACGGAATGCAA
>JAKLHG010000335.1 GCA_022710255.1 Candidatus Hydrogenedentota bacterium | reverse complement strand
GAGTGCCATACGCATTTCCGACGAGATCAGGAAGTCTGAACTTATTTTCAGAGTACACCCCTCGACCTTGACGGAGTCCAAGAAGTGAATTCACTGCCGTCCAAAGGAAGTATCTCCCGGCAGAGCCCAGGGAACGCCTTGGATGTCAGCGTTTCAGGATGCCGCCGCGGCTTTGGCTGAGGTAAATGCCCTGCAGATTCATCTTGAGTTCGTCCGGATTGTCGGAGGCAATCATGGCGTCTTCTTCTTTTATCAGCCGCCGTTTTATCAGACTGGCCAGGCTCAGATTAAAGGTCTGCATGCCGTCTTCGGCGCCCGCCACAATTGCATTGGGGATTTGCTTGATGGTGTTTTCCCGGATTAACTGGGCAATGCCGGGATTGTTCAGCATGACTTCAATGGCGGGAACACGGCCTTTGCCGCTTGCCGCGGGCAGCAGGCGCTGGGAAATGCAGGCCCGTAATTGCAGGGCAATTTGCGAACGCACCTGGACCTGCATATCAGAAGAAAACATGTCCATAATGCGGTCTATGGACAACATGACGTTGGTGGTGTGCAGGGTGGAGAACACGAGATGGCCCGTTTCTGCGGCGGAGATGGCCGCCTGAAAGGTCTCCGCGTCGCGCATTTCGCCGACGAGAATGACATCGGGGTCTTCACGCATGACGGCACGCAGGGCAACCGAAAAGTTCTGCGTATCGAGCGTGACCTCCCGCTGGGTAACAATGGATTTTTTATTGGAGTGCAGGTATTCGATGGGGTCTTCAAGCGTCACAATATGAAAGCGTTTGCGGGCGTTAATCCAGTCGATAATGGAGGCGAGCGTCGTGGATTTGCCGCTGCCGGTGGTTCCCGTAATAAGGACCAGTCCACGGGGCAAATCGGCAATTCGGGACATGACCGGCGGCAAGTTCAAGGAATCGAAATCCAGGATGACGCCCTTGACATGGCGCATGACGAGGCCGGTAGAACCGCGCTGCTTGAACACATTCACGCGGAACCTGCCGACACCCGGCACCCCATAGGCCAAGTCGGCGTCGCCTTTATCCACAAAGGCGTCGAACTGCTTATCGGTCATCAGTTCCCGGGCATACCCCAAGGTATCTTCGGCGGTAAGCGATTCCCCCTGCAGGAAGCGCATTTCACCATCAATGCGCAATACAGGCGGGCTTCCCACGGTAAGATGCAGGTCCGAAGCACTGTTTTTCACAGCATAGCTCAGCAGCTTGTCTATCTTGTATTGTTCCTTGGGGATGTCCATGAGCGAATCCTTTATATCGTGCCCGTTGCAGTGGGAACAGTATGGTTTGCACTATTTCTGCCGATGTCCGCACGACTCCCGGCGTCCTGAATACCCCATGCAGGCGCGCGCGCAAGGCGGGGGTACCGCGTGACGACGGGCGACCTGCTCCACGGCGCTGTATCACAGGTCTTTCGCGCAAGACTTTATTTTTATGGTGATTTCCAGAATGTCTTTCATATCCTGTTCTGATCCCAGCAGCAGTTGATGGGCGAACCACAGCCCACTCCTGGAACACAGGTCTTCGGCCACCGGACAGGAACAGCCGTTATAATCATGAAGGGGCAAGCCCAGAAATACCGGTTGCTTATAAAGCGGCAGCGGATAGCCCGCAGAGACGGGCCAGCCTTCGGCGTTGGCGGCGCGCACAAATTTTTCCCTCGAACATCCAAACGCCGCTTCATCAAAGCGAAGACAGTAAAGATGATAGGCGCGCCGGCTGTTCCGATTGCTGGTCCGCTGCGGGGTGAGCCCGGGAATGCCTTCGAAGCCATGGTTCAACTGCGCGGCGTTACGCGCGCGCAACAGCATCTGCTCTTCCATGCGTTCCAACTGACACGACAGTATGGCCGCCTGGAATTCAGTCATGCGCGCATTGGTGCCGACATTGATGTGGTGATACCAGGGCGTTCCGGACGGTGGGCGGCCACAGTTGACACGGGAGCGTATTTCCCCCGCGAGTTCCTCATCGTCGGTGACAATGGCGCCGCCTTCACCGGCTGTGATATTTTTCGATGCCTGGAAACTGAAGAAGCCGCAGGCGCCCAGGGTGCCGGCACCTTTGCCTTTCCACTGTCCTCCCCAGCAATGACAGGCGTCTTCAATGACGGGGATTCCATGCTTGGCCGCAATGTCATTCATCCGGTCCATGTCGCAAATACGGCCGCCGAAATGCACGGGCATAATCGCCCGGGTGCGCGGCGTTATGGCCGCGTCGGCAAGGTCGGGGTCCATGCACCAGGTATCGTCCACGTCCACGAAGATCGGCGTGGCGCCCACCCGAAGCACGGCGCTGGCCGTGGCGACAAAAGTATAGGGAGGAACCAGCACTTCGTCGCCGGGCCCGATACCAAGGGCCTGGAGAATAATCTCCGCGGCGGCCGTACCGCTGTTGCAGGTTATGCAATGCCGGGCGCCTTGAAAGGCGGCGTAGGCCGCCTCGAAGGCTTTGACCCGGTCCCCGAAAAACCATTTGCCGCTTTCAAGCACTTCGAGCACCGCACGATGTTCACGTTCATCGTGCACCGGCCACGCGGGCCAGGTCCTGCCTGTATCCCGAACGGGCGCCCCTCCCTTGATAGCCAATGGAGAATATGCTGATTTCATGGTTTAAACCTCGTTTGCCGTGGGGAAATATATTGCACGTTCTGTAATCGTGTATGCCGGTGTCACGACCCGGTACCCCTGTATTATGGACTTTTGGCATTCTTTTTCACAACCCGAATCTTTTCCGCACGTTTTTCCGTGTTCCTGCAGCGCGCTCTGACTTCGCGGAACCACCTTGTCCGGCAACGGTCTGGCACCGGAGACACCTTCCGAAAAAGGCAAACTACAGAATAGCACTTGTCAGAAAAGCACTTAGTGTGCGGGGGTTCGCTGTGCTATACTTCTCCTTTTGCGTTGGAACATCTAATCGTATAAAATGCTATACTATGTGGAGAATAGAAATTCTTAGTGAAAGACTGGAGTAGATGGCGGCGATGGGGTGCAAATAACGAGCGAACCACCCCGATGCGTCGGCGTTTATTTTAAAGAAACATGGTCATGATTTTCGAGTATGAGAGGAATACGATTGCTTATCAGCAGACTATGATTCCTCGTCATTGCGAGGCACGAAGCAATCTGGTTTACCCCAAGTCCGTTTTACGATGAGATTGCTTCGTTCCTCGCAATGACGAGGTAAAGAATTTTTCATATCCCGATTTTGTAATATGTTACAGGATGCGTTTCTTAGGAGTCAGATGTTTCAGACGCCCTGACACGTGAAAAACTTTAATGGACTGAACGCAAGCACTAAGACCGAACAAAACGGGTACGGGCCGTCAAGCGGCCCATGACCATTGCATAGCGATTGTTTGTCAGTCCCTGTTGTTTGGTGTCCCCGTTTTGCGGGCAGGAAACAAGGCCGGTATCGTGCAAGGAGAGCAGCTATGAGTTCGTGGACGTATCGTATGGCGGTCGTGGCCGCGCTGTTGTTGTGTGTGGTTTTCACGCCGGGGTGCTGTTGGCAGGTGCAGCAGGTAAAAATCGTGAATGAGAGTGAGTTCCCGCTGACCTCCGTCCGTTTGATTCCCTATCGTCAGGGGGAAACAGTGCAAGATGCGGCCATCGATACAACGAATAATCTTCTGCCAAAAGACGCCAGTGGGCACACCATAGCGCTGGCCCCGGGCGGCGAGGTGCGTTCCTGGTTTTTGCGCAAGCAGGATCGTTACATCAGGGCGGTCACTTTCTATGCAGATACCGCGTACAACACATATATGCAGAAATCCGTTCTCGACCTGTCCGATACGCCCGCCCGGGCCATGCTGGTAATACGGGTCAACGGCCTTGCCGCCCGCCCATAGGGCACAGGCAACGTTTTTGATGCCCGATAACATTGCAGGATCGGCCGTGACGGGGGAAGAGCCAGGGCGGACGGGCCCGTGTCTCAAGAAGGCACAGCCCACATGGGAGTTGATCTTGTGCAGTCATGTTGCATACGCCGCATAGGCGGACGGCTTTTCTATCTTTGTTCCGGGCTGATTGCATCCGGATGCTGCCTGACCTGTGCACCGGTCCTCCCGGAGACGGAATACCCGCCTCCGGACAGCATCACCTATTATGGTTATGAAGTGGTGAACACCTATCCTCACGACCCGGCCGCATTTACCCAGGGGCTTGTATTCACCAACGGTTTTCTATACGAAGGTACGGGCATGCATGGCGCTTCTACCATTCGTAAAGTGTCCCTGGAAACGGGCGAGGTCATGCAGAAGCATTCCCTGACGGCGTCCTACTTTGGTGAAGGCATTACCGTGTGTGGGGACAAATTAATCCAGTTGACCTGGAAATCCCAAATCGGATTTGTGTACCGGTTGGAAACATTTGAGAAGACCGGTGATTTCGGCTATCTTGGCGAGGGCTGGGGGCTAACGCATGACGGCGAAACACTCATCATGAGCGACGGTTCCGCCAGAATACGATTTCTGGATAGGGATACCTTCGAGCAAAAAGGGACGCTTTATGTCCGGTTCGGCGACACGCCGGTCAAAAAGATCAATGAACTCGAATATGCTGAAGGGAAGCTTTACGCCAATATCTGGCGGGAAAACCGTATTGCCATTATCGACCCCGAAAGCGGTTATGTAACCGGATGGATTGACCTTACGGGATTGCTCTCCCCGGAAGAGGCGCGTAAGGCGGATGTATTAAATGGCATCGCCTGGGACGCAACGGGAAAGCGTCTCTTTGTCACCGGCAAAAACTGGCCGAAACTGTTTGAAATCCGGCTGGTGGAACAACGGTCGGAGCCCTATCCCCTCTCCCGGACGCAATCTTAACCCGCAGCCGCTTCCGGCCAGCGCGGTCTTATTCTCCGGCTT
>JAKLHG010000334.1 GCA_022710255.1 Candidatus Hydrogenedentota bacterium | reverse complement strand
CTTGTCCACCTTCGCCCACACGCCCAGGTGGGCCAGCGGGGCAATCAGGTGCGGCTCGGGCCCTCCCTGTATTTGGGAATGGGCGGCGAGCATGCGTTCAAGCATGGTAGTCCCCGAACGGGGCGCACCGATAACAAAAATCATTTTTACGGTCATGGCGGCTCCACTTTCTACCGGTTCATCACTTCTGGTTCCAGTATATCCGGACCCTATGCGTACAAGATGAAACGCGGCGCGTTGTGTGCCGCAGTGTTGCGTGCACCAACAGACCGCATCCCCTTCTCAAAAGGGGAATTCTCTGAACGCGCTTCACGCCTGTACCGGTTCTATCGTAGCGATTGCAGACCAGTGAAAACAAACGGCAACCCCGTGGCGGTGGCGTTTTTACTCCCTCCCCTGTTCACGGCGGAGACACTTCGCCCGGCACGTGTACCCGTGAATAATCCAGGGCTTGATGGACGCCCTGTTCAAGAGAACGGGCCAGGATAAAAAAGTAATCGCTGAGACGGTTGACATAGGCGCCGATCAGGCCGCCTGCCAGGTCGGGATTTTCCATTCTCAGGGCGACGAGACGGCGCTCAAAAGCGCGGGTTGCCGACGCGGCGACATCCGACTGGGCGGCCAGCGGATTCGCCGCGCACACGATAAATGCGCGCGGCAGGTGCAGCGCCGCCTCAAGGCGGGCCTGTTCGGCTTCCAGTTTTTCCAGGTGAACCGGCTGTAACCGCACTGGATGCCATTCCGGTTTCCGGTTGTGCGGGTCGGCCACGGAGGAACCGATAAGAAAACATGTATGCAGAATATACAACAAAAACTCGGTCTCCTGCCGTGCCTCGGACCGGTTTTCCAGCAACTGCACCCGAAGCAGGGCGATCTGCGTCCGCATGGTGTCAAGGGCGCCCAACGCCTCAGTGATGGGATGGTCCTTATAAACGGCCTCGCCGTCCAGGGTATGGGTTTGTCCCGCGTCACCCGCACCGGTCGTTACTATCGATCGCATTCACGCTCCTTTCCGTTGTCGGCCTGTCCACGGTCCGCTACCACGATTCCTCATCCTCATACAGGTCCCGCTTCCAGGCGTCCGGGTCTTCCACCACGTCCTCCCAGTGAAACACGGCCCCGCCCGACGCCTTCTCCTCCGCTTCCTCCGCCTCCCAGCGCTGATAAATGCGCCGGGTTTTCCTGCGATACCGGATATAGGCGATAATCAGGAGAATCGCGGCGGGTTGAAAAAAGAACCCCGACGCCATGGTGGCGAAAATGGCGTATTTCCACAAGGCTTTCCGGTAGCCGGTCCATAAATCATCCAGGGAAAGGCCGCCGACATCCTGTAGCGCCTGGGGAAAAGGCATATCACGGAGTGACAACACCACCCGCCAGAAGACCTCTTCCCCCAGCCGGTTACGTAGATAGCGCGTCATGGAAAGGGATTGCGCATAGGCATCATTGAATTCCATCTGGCCAGAGGGCGAATAAAAAGACTCGTCCAGCCGTTCCAGCGGGATAATCCTGTTCTGAATGAACATGCGCGCCACCGCGAACATGGCCTGCCAGTAAAATTCATTGGCAAGGCTCATGGCCAGCCCTTCATTAAGCCACTGGGGCAGGTAATCCTCGTTAAGATTTCGGAACAACAGCAGATGCACCAGTTCATGGCGCAGTGTCCCCGGGTAGTCGGAATCCGGCATGCGCAACCGGGGTGCCTTGACGATAATCAAGCCGTTTCCCGGTTGGGCGAGTCCCGACACCTCCAGGCCCGCGAAATGCACCGCGTAGCGGTCGAACTCTTCAGGCACATCTACCATGAGGACATGAACAGGCAGGTCACCGACGGGAAGCATGGGACTGAATTCTTGGACGGCCTCTTCGAGAATGGCCAAGGTACGCTCCGCGGCGCCCTGCTGGCTGGCGGGATAATCTATAGTAAAAATGCCTCGTTGCAGCGTTGCTCTTTCCGTGTCGGCCCCGGCGGGACAAACACCCCAAGAACACAGGACGGACACGAAAAGAACAGCCTGGATTAACATTTGGCGGGATGGAATATTCACCCGTATATTATACTTTATCGGGGAACCGGGTAGATAAGAAAACGCTCCCACTCCGTGCATACCTTTTCGGTCGTGGCGCCGCCCCGATGAAATCAGGTATATGGACAAACGATATGGTACGCGCGCGTCTGCAGGCTTAACAGGCAATTCATCCACCGACACTCAAAAAATACCCAGAAATAACAGCAAGAGTATCAAGATGATGGCCAGGTATGCCCAGCCGAGAATTCCGCCCCAGAAGAAAACCTCATGAAACGTGCGTACTTTATAAATCACCCGGGGAAGGGTTACGATATCCATGAAGCCGAAAGACTCCCGTATGCCCGGGGCTACCCAGAGTTTTCCGGGCGTTCCCGAGGGCACAAAGGCCACGATGTAGTAGGTGCCATTCTGGGGGAGAACGATGTCCTGCCTTCCAAACACCCAGGATTCTGTTCCCGTGAATTCCTCGTCAAAGATTTCGGGTTCCTTTACCGCATCCGTGGTAAACACGATACCGCCGCAGCCTTCCGGTACCGGGACAGGTGCTTGCTCCAACGGCGGAAGCCCCGGCCCCAGCAGCGCGAAAGCGGGCCGGTAGGACCCAAAGCGCTCGATAAAAGGTACCCCCAGTTCGATGCTCGCCTCCATTCCGGCCGTGCCCTCGAAAGACATCCACAATTGGCTGGACGCCTGTGTGACCTCGTGATAGACCACCTGGGACAATCCGATATCGCCGAGTGGAATAGCCCGCTCCACAGTCGTGTGCGTACCGTCGTTTTCAATATAACGGTGCGCCCAGGCGCCCGGCATAAGAGCCAAACCCACGGCAACCAGTACCAGCAGAACGGTAATTTTCATGTTCCTTTCCTCCTGTAGGTTCCATGAGGTAAACATCCCGCAACCCGAAATTCTTCCCGCAGAAATTCTTCCCGGCACGGTACGGGATTACCCGAATTCATTTCTCTTACGGTATCCTGTAGCCGGGCAGGGTCCACGGCATGGATTCCGGGCCACCTGTCTATAGGATCCGTCCTATATCCTGCCCTGCTGCAAACCCGGGAAAAACACCTATGGAACATACGATGCCTACACCGTCCACCCTTTCCATTGTCGTTATCGGCGCCTCTGGCGATCTGGCGGTCAAAAAAATATTCCCCGCACTCTTCGCCCTGTATTGCCGGAAACTACTTCCGGAAAGCTTCACCTGCCACGGGTTCGCCCGTTCTCCCATGTCGGATGAACAGTTCCGGAACCTGCTGAAAGAACATTTAACCTGCAGGTACACCCCGGGCGAGACGGCATGCCGTCAATACATGGAAGTATTCCTGAACCGGTGTTTCTACACCATCGGCCGCTATGATTCCGTCGATGATTATCAGAAGCTGAAGGTGGCTATAGAAAAGCATGAGCCGGCTTCCATGCAAGTTACACGCCTGTTTTATTTTTCCATTCCGCCCTTTCTGTTCGGGGAAGTCGCCAAGTCGCTGCATGCCGCGAAACTCAGCGAGGACCATCCCGGAAAAAACGCCTGCAGGATTGTGGTGGAAAAACCCTTCGGACGGGACCGGTCCTCATCGGATGCGTTAACCCGGGAATTGAGCCGGGTCTTTACGGAACCGCAGACCTACCGCATTGACCATTACCTGGGCAAAGAGGTCGTCCAGAACCTGATGGTGCTCCGTTTCGCCAACCTCATTTTCGAGCCCTTGTGGAACCGAAACAATATCGCCCATGTGCATATCTACTGGTCCGAGGATATCGGCACGGAAGGGCGGGCCGGCTATTTCGACAAGTACGGCATTATCCGCGATGTCATGCAAAACCATCTGCTCCAGATGCTCGCCCTGGTGGCCATGGAAGAACCGTTGAACCTGCACCCGGAAAGCGTCAGGAATGAAAAAGTCAAGGTGTTGCGCGCCATCAGCCCGGTTACGCTCGATGATATCGTGGTGGGACAGTACACCGCCGCCGAATACCAGGGAAAGCAACATAACGGCTACCTGGGGGAGGACGGTGTCCCCGCGGACTCAATCACCCCCACCTATGCCGCCGCCGTGTTGAAGGTGCATAACCGCCGGTGGGATGGCATACCCTTCCTCATCAGCGCGGGCAAAGGCCTCCATGACCGGAAAACCGAAATCCACATTGCATTCCGCCACGTGCCGGCCAACATCTTCGCCGCCTCCACCAGCATCCCGGCCGCCAACGAACTGCTTATCCGGGTACAACCCGATGCGGGCATCTCCCTGAATATCATGACAAAAGTGCCCGGGCTCCGGGTCGCCCTGCGCGATACCGAACTGAACCTCAGCTACGCGGCCGCCTTCGCCGGCGAAATTCCGGATGCCTATGAATCCCTGCTGCTCGATGTCATCCAGGGGGACAAAAGCCTCTTCATTCGGGCAGACGAACTCGAAGCCGCCTGGGATATCTTCACCCCCGTGCTGCACGATCTCGAATCCTGCACCATTCCGCCGCAACCCTATCCCTTCGGCGGCCACGGCCCCAAATCCGCCCTGGCCCTTGCCGCACTGCATGAAATTACACCCCTCTAATCCGAAAAGGACCTACGAAGCGGGATAAGTTCGCCGTCATCAACAGGGTTATACGGTGTGTGCGAAGGGATTGATCGCAACGCATATCTCCCCTGCCGCTTCAGCCACTCGTAAATCGTGGACTCAGCCCTCCAGGTGACACCTTTTCTTGGGAAGTCATGAAACATGTACTCAAACAGGGGGTGAGGAAGTCCCATCTTGTCTGATGGTGGCCAAAAGTAGTCACGGGAAAAGCAGGCCCACGAGACATAAAATAGAATCAGAGAGGAGAATTTTGCTATAGTTTCGTTCAACAGATGA